>CAZSMB010000033.1:0-23446 GCA_964607625.1 uncultured Sphingopyxis sp.
GCGATCGTCGAAATGATGCCGAGGTTCGCCTGATATCCGGTCGAGAACACCATGGCATGATCCATGGCGTAAAAGGCCTTCAGCGCCTCCTCGCACTCCTTGTGCCCCTGATAGGTGCCGTTGAGCACACGGCTGCCGGTGGTGCCGCTGCCGAAGCGGTCGAGCGCATCCTTGCCCGCCGCGATGACATCCTCGTCGAAGGTCATGCCCATGTAATTATAGGTACCGAGCAGGATCGTCTCGCGCCCGTTGCAGATCGCGACGGTGGGGGAGAGAACTTTCTCCATCACCAGGCTGAACGGATCGGTGACGCCGGTCGCGAGCAAGTCTTCGCGCTGTTGGATCAGCGGGTCGAATTTCGAGAAGAGATCGGTCATGTTCGAATCCTAAAACATCCGTTCGCCCCGAGGAGCCATTGAGCCTGGCGAAATGGCGTCTCGAAGGGCCGCGGGGGGTGCTTCGAGAGGGGGCTTCGACTTCGCTCAGACCCTCCTCGGCACGAACGGATGAGGGTGATTACCCTTGCAACTTTTCCACCGCGGCGATCAACTGGCCGACATTTTCGATTTCGGCCTGCTGGTTCATGCTGATGATGATGTCGAACGTGTCTTCGACCTCGGCAACGAAATCCATGACCGTCAGACTGTCCCACTCGAGGTCGCCGGCGAAGGTCGTCGCGTCGGTCAACTCGACGCCCTTCTTGTTGAAGGGGGCGATCAGGTCGTAGATCTGGTCTTTGAGGGCGGTGCTCATGGGGGTGCGTCCCTATAATGAAAACTGCGCGCGGGCATGCCGCGCCGTCGCCCGATTGGCAAGCGAATGCGGCGGCAATCGGGCAGCATCTTGCCGCAATCGGCCGAACATGTCATCGCTTGCCGGGTCGAAACCGGGAAGGAACCTATGGACGGCGACCAGCAGGGCAGCGGGATGCAGGCAGCGCCGACGGGCTTTCCGTCCAATGCGGTGCATCTGGTCCGCACCAACCAGCAGCTGACGATGCAATTGTCGCAGATGGCCGACCAGAAGGCGTCGATCCTGATGGGCGCGACCTTCGTCGTCTTCACGATTTCGGTGGGACAGATGCGCAGCGGTGCGATGGTCGTGCCGCTCGCGGTCCTCGCGACCTTCGCCTTCCTGTCGGCCGTGCTTGCCATCTCTGCGGTAATGCCGCGCTTCGGGCCGCTCCCCACCGGATCGACGGACCTCGACGCGCATAGCAACCTGCTCTTCTTCGGTCATTTCGCCGCGATGTCGGAGGAGGCGTTCATCGCCGCGGTCAAGGCCCGCTCGCGCACCGAGGAAGACATGTACGAAACCATGCTGCGCGACACCTATCAGAATGGCGTCGTGCTGGCGCGGCGCAAATATCGCTATCTCGGCTACGCCTACCGCCTGTTCGTGGTCGGGCTGACGCTGACCTTTCTCGCCTTCCTCGTCGAACTCGCGGTCGGATGGGATCGCCTGGTCTAGGGCTGCACCGGGCTTTGCGGCGTTTCGGCAGCAGCGGGCGGCAGGCAGCCGTCCCGCTTGAACTCGACGCGAACCGCGATGAAGGGCGCTGTTCCCCGGTTCTTGACCGAATGCAGGCCTTCGGGTTCCGCCCAGATGGTCTACGTGGCCGTCAGCGCGGGCGCCTCGATGCTTCGCGATGCCACGAGGGCGCCGTCCTTCAGCGCATATTCGGTATACGTGATCGGCTGTGGCTGCTCGAAATACATGACGCTCGGGCACCGGTGGTCGTGGACCGGTTCGGTTTCGCCCGGTCCGACCACGACGCGCAGCACGCGAACCGTCTCGTTTTCCAGCAGGACGCGGTGGCTCGCGGGCGCGGCGGCGACCGCGTCGAATTCCGACGAAAGGGGTGCGGCGGCAAGGAACAGCATCGAAATCACGGGCGATCTCCGGCGCTTGGACAGGAGCCCAGTCTGCGGCGCCGTGCCGCGTCGCGCAACTGGAATCGGGCGGACCGGCGATAGGGCCGGGCGCGCGGGTTGTTGCCATTTTGCTACCCTCGCCCTGAAATCCTCGCCGCGCCGCCAATTGCTGTGGCGCAGCCCTGCGGCTTTGCCTATTCGGGCCGGCTATGCTGGCCGAACCCGCCCCCCTGACCGGCGAACCCGCGTCTACACTGCGCCGCGAATTTCGCGCGACGCTGGCGCTCGCCTGGCCATTGGCGGCGGCGAATCTGTTGCAGATGATGGTCCATGCGATCGACGTTATCTTCGTCGCCCGGCTCGGCGATGCGCCGCTCGCCGCTTCGTCGCTGGGGGTCTCGATCTTCGGCCTGTTGCTGTGGACGGGGACCGGACTCGTCGGCGCCGCCGCGCCGCTCGTCGCGGCCGAACTCGGGCGGCGCAAGCATGCGGTGCGCGAAGTGCGACGCACCGTCCGCATGGCGCTGTGGCTCAGCCTGATCGTCTCCCTGCTGTTCATGGGCGTCTGCGCCGCAGGCGGGCCGATCATGCGGGCGACCGGCCAGGATCCCGAAATCACCCGCCACGCCGCGAGCTTCCTGCTGATCCTGATGTGGGGGATGGCTCCGATGATCGCGGCCAGCGTGTTGCGTATCTTCGTTTCGGCGCTCGGGCGCCCGACGATCGCGACCGCGATCACGTTCATGGCCTTGTTCGTCAATGCGCTCGGGAACTGGACGCTGGTGTTCGGTCATCTCGGTATGCCCGCGCTCGGATTACACGGCTCGGCGCTGTCGAGCGTCATCACGAGCAGCGTCATGCTGGTCGCCTATGTCGTCGTGATCCAGGCCGACCGGCGGCTGCGGCGCTACCATTTGTTCGGCAACTGGTGGCGCTCCGAATGGCCGCGTTTCTGGGAGATGCTGCGGATCGGTACGCCGATCGGGCTGATCATCCTGGCCGAAGCCGGCCTGTTCACCGGCGCCGCCTTCCTGATGGGGCGGATCGGCGAGGCGCAGCTTGCGGGGCATACGCTCGCGCTCCAGATCGCGGCGCTCGCCTTCCAGATCCCGTTCGGCGTGGCGCAGGCGGCGACGATCCGCGTCGGCCTGTCCTATGGCGCGCGCGACGATCGCGGCATCGCGCTCGCGGGACAGGCGTCGCTGATCCTCGGCATCGGGTTCATGGTCGCGACGGCGGCGATCATCTGGCTTGCGCCGCGACTTGTCCTTTCCATCTATGTCGACGTCGACGCGGCGCGCAACGCCGCGCTCGTCGGCTACGCGCTGCAGTTCCTGGCGGTCGCCGCCGCCTTCCAGCTTTTCGACGGCGCCCAGACCGTTGCCGCGGGTGTGCTTCGCGGCCTTCAGGACACGCGCGTTCCGATGCTCATCGCGGTGGGCGGCTATTGGCTCGCGGGCTATGGCACGGCGATCTATCTCGGTTTCTGGACGCCGCTGGCCGGGGTGGGCATCTGGATCGGACTTGCGGTCGGCCTCGTCGTCGTCGCGGGATTGCTGCTGATCCGCTGGCGGATGCGGGCGCGGCTGGGGTTGTTGCCGGGGTGATCGCCCGCCGCCGGGCGAGCGGACCGACGCGGCCCGGGTTCGGTTCGCCCGATAGCGAAAAAGAATCTTCGCAAGCCGCTTGACGCTCCGGGGACCCCGACCCATATGCCCGCGTGTTAGCACTCTCTTCATGTGAGTGCTAAAGTGACATCCATTGCATTTCTGGAGGGACATCCATGCAATTTCGTCCGCTGCACGATCGCGTGCTCGTCCGCCGTATCGAAGCCGAAGAAAAGACGGCTGGCGGCATCATCATCCCCGACACCGCCAAGGAAAAGCCGCAGGAAGGCGAAGTCGTCGCCGTCGGCAACGGCACCAAGGCGGAAGACGGCAAGCTGACCCCGCTCGACGTCAAGTCCGGCGACCGCATCCTGTTCGGCAAATGGTCGGGCACCGAGGTCAAGGTCGACGGCGAAGAGCTGATCATCATGAAGGAATCGGACATCCTCGGCGTCCTCGCCTGAGCCCCGATCGTCGATTCAGAGTGAAGTTGCGCAGTTTTCTGCGCTTATTGAAGGAGCATCCACATGGCTGCCAAGGACGTTAAATTTTCGCGCGACGCGCGCGAGCGCATCCTGAAGGGCGTCGACACGCTCGCCGATGCGGTAAAGGTCACCCTCGGCCCCAAGGGCCGCAACGTCGTGATCGACAAGAGCTTCGGCGCGCCGCGCATCACCAAGGACGGCGTCACCGTCGCCAAGGAAATCGAACTCAAGGACAAGTTCGAGAATATGGGCGCCCAGATGCTGCGCGAAGTCGCATCGAAGGCGAACGACAAGGCCGGCGACGGCACGACCACCGCGACCGTTCTCGCCCAGGCGATCGTGCGCGAAGGCATGAAGTCGGTTGCCGCCGGCATGAACCCGATGGACCTGAAGCGCGGCATCGACCTCGCGGTCACCAAGGTCGTCGAAGACCTCAAGGGCCGTTCGACCGCCGTGTCGGGCTCGTCGGAAATCGCGCAGGTCGGCATCATCTCGGCCAATGGCGACATCGAAGTCGGCGAAAAGATCGCCGAAGCGATGGAAAAGGTCGGCAAGGAAGGCGTGATCACCGTCGAAGAGGCGAAGGGCCTCGATTTCGAACTCGACGTCGTCGAAGGCATGCAGTTCGACCGCGGCTATCTGTCGCCCTATTTCATCACCAACCCGGAAAAGATGCTCGTCGAGCTGGCCGATCCGTACATCCTGATCTTCGAAAAGAAGCTGTCGAACCTCCAGTCGATGCTGCCGATTCTCGAAGCCGTGGTGCAGTCGGGTCGCCCGCTCCTGATCATCGCCGAGGATATCGAAGGCGAAGCCCTCGCGACCCTCGTCGTGAACCGTCTGCGCGGCGGCCTGAAGGTCGCGGCCGTGAAGGCGCCGGGCTTCGGCGATCGCCGCAAGGCGATGCTGCAGGACATCGCGATCCTGACCAAGGGCGAGATGATCAGCGAAGATCTGGGCATCAAGCTCGAAAGCGTCACGCTCGGCATGCTCGGCCAGGCGAAGCGCGTCACCATCGACAAGGACAACACGACCATCGTCGACGGTGCCGGCGAAGCCGATGCGATCAAGGGTCGCGTCGAGCAGATCCGCGCGCAGATCGAAACCACGACGTCGGACTACGACCGTGAAAAGCTGCAGGAACGTCTCGCGAAGCTCGCGGGCGGCGTGGCGGTCATCAAGGTCGGTGGCGCCTCGGAAGTCGAGGTGAAGGAGCGCAAGGACCGCGTCGACGACGCGCTGCACGCGACCCGCGCCGCGGTCGAGGAAGGCATCGTCCCCGGTGGCGGTACCGCACTCCTCTATGCGACCAAGTCGCTCGACGGCCTGACCGGCGAGAATGAAGACCAGACCCGCGGCGTCGACATCATCCGTCGCGCGCTTCAGGCCCCGGTTCGCCAGATCGCCGAAAACGCCGGCTTCGACGGTGCGGTGATCGCTGGCAAGCTGTTCGACCAGGACGACACCAGCCACGGTTTCAACGCCGCGACCGATACCTATGAGGATCTGGTCAAGGCCGGCGTGATCGACCCGACCAAGGTCGTTCGCACCGCACTGCAGGATGCGGCTTCGGTTGCGGGCCTGCTCATCACCACCGAAGCGGCGGTGAGCGAGCTGCCCGAAGACAAGCCCGCGATGCCGATGGGCGGCGGCGGCGGCATGGGTGGCATGGGCGGCATGGACTTCTAAAGTCCGGTCCGTCCGGCTCCGGCCGACGATCGACAGGAGGCCGGGGAGCGATCCCCGGCCTCTTTTCTTTCGCGCCGGCCATTGCCTGTTCATCCGCGCTGGCATAGCGCGGACGCCATGACCCTGATCCTGGCCCTCCTCGCCGGCATGGCCGCGCCCGCCGCGACGACGGCGCCCGCCGACCCGCCGCCGGCGGTGGCCCCGCCCGCCGTCGCTCGCTGTGGATACCGGATCGTCCACAGCTATCCACATGACGCGTCGAGCTTTACCCAGGGACTCTTCTGGCACGACGGCCATCTTTATGAAGGCACGGGGCAATATGGACGCTCGCGCGTCGCCCGGCTCGACCTCGACACCGGCAAGGCGCTTGCCCAGGCACCGCTCCCCGCCGATCAGTTCGGCGAGGGCATCGTGCGCTGGGACAAGCAGATCATCGGCGTCACCTGGCGCAGCGGTATCGGCCACCGCTGGCGGCTCCGGGACCTGAAACCGCTCGGCAGCTTTCGCTATGCGGGCGAAGGGTGGGGGGTGACGATGCTCGGCGACCGGCTGGTGCTCAGCGACGGAACGCCCGACCTGCGCTTCTTCGATCCCGCGACGATGACCGAGACCGGGAAAGTCGGGGTGACCTTTGCCGACCGCCCGCTCGCCATGCTCAACGAGCTTGAAACGATCGACGGCGAAATCTGGGCCAATGTCTGGATGACCGACGCCATCGTACGCATCGATCCCGACGGCGGTGCGGTGCGCGCCGCCATCGACCTGACGGGGCTCAGGCAGGACGCCGGCGTTTCCGGCTCCGACAGCGTGCTCAACGGTATCGCGTGGGACGCCAAGGCCAGGCGGCTGTTCGTTACGGGCAAATATTGGCCCAAACTCTACGAGATTGCACTGACCGGCTGCTAAGGATCCTAGCGACGCAGCGCATCGGCCATGCGCGCCGCCGCCGCGTCATAGACCCGTGATTTCAGGCCTTCGGTCACCTCGGCCGGGCTGCGATCGGGGTGGCCGCCGGGAAAGGGGGGCGCCGGATCATATTCGATCGCGAGCTGGATGGCCTGCGCCACCGCATCGCCCTTCAGCCGCGCTATCAGCGTCAGCGCGAAATCAAGCCCGCTGGTCACGCCGCCGCTCGTGACGAGGTGGCCGTCCTCGACGACACGCCCGGGTGCGGGCTGCGCACCGACGAGGGGCAACAGATGGGTATAGGCCCAATGCGTCGTCGCGCGCTTGCCCTTGAGCAGCCCCGCGCGGCCGAGCAGGAAGGCGCCTGTGCAGACGCTCGTCACCCACTTGGCGCCGGCGGCTTGCGCCACGATGAAGTCGATGGTCGCGGCATCGCCCAACGCCTCGGCCACGCCATGACCCCCCGGGATGCACAGTATGTCCGCCTTGGGACAGCTTGCGAAATCATGGGTCGGCAGAATCGCGAAGCCGCTGTCGGTCGTGATCGGTTCGACACGCGCCGCCGCGGCGGCCAGGGTGGCGCCCGGCATGCGGCTCAACGCTTGGGCGGGCGCGGTGAAGTCGAGCTGCGTGATACCGGGAAACAGCAGGAAGACGATCTGGGTCGGCTTCGCGTCGGGCATAGGGATGGTCCTTTCCGGAGCGGTGGATCACCCAGGCGCACGGCTTTTGCGGCGGATCGCCGGCCCCGCTCCCCGATGGGGCTCCATCTTGCAGCGCCAGTCGCGGGACAGGGCGGTGTTTACCGCGCCGCGTGCCCCAGGTCCAGAGTCAGGACTCTATTCGGGCGCGCCGGCGCCATCGGCGTCGGGTTCGGCCGGGTCGTCCGCTCTCGCGCTCTGCCGGCTTTCGAGCATTTCGGCCGCCTCGTCGAGCGCCTTGGCTTCGCTAACCGTCACGCCGCCGGGGCCGGGCTCGTTGTCGGTCCGGCTGCATGCGGCGACGAGGAGGGCCGCCGCCGAGCCTGCTGCAATGATCCACCCGTTGCTCGTCATTGCTGGTCCTCGCATGAAAAGGGGCTCCATCCCACGCGGAATGAAGCCCCCTGCTTCCGGTCGCGCGCCGCGGCGCGCAAGACCCGATTACTGATCGTTGGCTTCAGCCTTGGCCGTTTCTTCCTCGATCTTGTCGCCGGCCGCAGCAGCGGCGTCGCCCGCAGCGTTCACGGTGCCTTCGACGGCATTGCCGGCGTCGTCGGCGGCCGCAGCCGTCGCATCGGCGGCATCGGCAGCGCCTTCGGCCATCGCATCGCCGGTGGCGGCGACGTCATTGCCCATGGCGTCAGCGGCTTCCGACGTTTCCTGCTGGGCCTTTTCCGAGCAGGCGGCGAGGCTGAAGGCCGCTGCGGCCATCGAGACGATGATGAACTTGCGCATATGAATTCCTTTCGAATGCCTTTGGTGGCCCTATCCCGGCCACTGGGTCCCAAGGATTAACTGCGGATGAAGGGCTTGGCAACCGCGCTGACCCTGCCTTCGAGTCAATCCCTTGTTCCAGAACGGAAAAGGGCCGCCGGCACCGTGCCGACGACCCCTTTTTCCTGTGGCTTGAACGCCAGGAAGCAGCAGCTTACTGCTTGGCTTCTTCCATCGCGCCCTTCGCAGCGTCGGTCGCTTCCTGGGCAGCGCCGGCGGCTTCGGCAGCCTTGTCCTGCGCGGTCGCGGCGTCGCCAGCCGAAGCGGCGTCGGCGGCGTCGCCGGCAGCGGCAGCCGCATCGCCAGCGGCGTCGGCAGCACCGGCCGCGGCATCCATCGCGCCATCGGCAGCGCCTTCGACGGTCGCGGTGTCTTCGGTGGTCGCGGCCGTGTCGTCGGCAGCCTTTTCGCCGCAGGCGGCGAGGCCGAGCGAAGCGGCGACGACGAGCGACAGAGTGATCGACTTCTTCATGTGGGAATACCCCTCTCGATTGAACTGATCGACCGGCATGCGGATGCGAACCCATTCGACCCGGCAAGGTGCCAATCGCCCCTAGAGCTACAATCTGCCAAAAACGGGTGCAACGCCCTTTTTGGCAATCGCCGGTTCATTTTGTCGCACCCTCTGCACGGACGGGGCGCAAACGGCAGGAAAGGGGGGCGTGTGTCCGGTTGACCCGATATAAAGAATTCTTTATATCCATCTTCCATGACCGAGCTTCTCGACATTTTTCGGGCGCTGGCCGATCCGACGCGGCTGCGAATCGTCGCGCTTCTGCGGGAAATGGAGCTCGCGATCGGCGAACTCGCGGCGGTGCTCGACCAAAGCCAGCCGCGGGTTTCGCGCCATGTCCGCATTCTGGTCGACGCCGGCGTGGTCGAACGGCGGCGCGAGGGGAGCTGGGTTTTCCTCCGCGTTGTGCGCGAAGGCCCTGTCGGCGACGTCCTGGCGCGCGCCGAAGATTGGCCCTTCTCCGTGCGCGAGGCGCGCGTGATCGCCCACGACGCGCGGCGGCTTGCGGCCGTCCGCACCGAACGGGTCGCGGCCGCCGAACGCTATTTCGCCGAGCATGCGGCCGAATGGGACGCGATCCGGTCGCGCCACGTCGCCGAAAGCGAAGTCGAGGCGGCCATGCTCGCCATGATGCACAACCGGCGGCTCGGCCATCTGCTCGACATCGGCACCGGAACGGGCCGCATGGCCGAGATATTCGCACCCACGGCGCGCCGCATCACCGCGCTCGATCGCAGCCCCGACATGCTGCGCATCGCGCGGGCCAAGCTCGCCGACCAGCCCGTGCCGATCGACCTCGTCCAAGGGGATTTCCTGGACCTGCCGGTGGCGGATGCCAGCGTCGATACGATCGTCATCCACCAGGCGCTTCATTTCGCGCACGAACCGGACCGGGCGATCGGCGAAGCCGCGCGCGTGCTGCGCGGCGGCGGGCATTTGCTCGTGGTCGATTTCGCACCGCACGAGGATGAGGAGTTGCGCACGCTCGCGGCGCATGCACGGCTTGGCTTTTCCGACGCGCAGATCCGCGGCTGGTTCGCTTCGGCGGGTCTGTTGCTCGAAACCGCCCAGACGCTGGAAGGCGGCACGCTGGCCGTGAAGCTGTGGCTCGGCCGCCGGCGTAGCGACGAAGATCAATCGCCGGCCGCCCGCGAAGGCGACGGTTCACGAAAGAGGCTTGCGGCATGACGGCAAATCTGGACTCCATTGCAGAGGCCCGCCGGGCCGCGGCATCCCCGCTCTTTGCGAATCTCGAAGGCGATATCGGCGTCAGCTTCGAATTCTTCCCGCCGAAGACCGAGAAGATGGAAGCGCAGCTGTGGGACACCTTCCACACGCTCGAGCCTTTGAGCCCGCGTTTCGTGTCGGTGACCTATGGCGCCGGCGGGTCGACGCGCGAGCGGACGCATGCGACCGTCGCGCGCATCGCCCGGGAAAGCCGCGTGCCCGCGGCGGCGCACCTGACATGCGTCGAAGCCTCGCGCGCGGAGATCGAAGACGTCGCGCGCGCCTATTGGGACGCCGGGGTGCGCCATATCGTCGCGCTGCGCGGCGACGTGCCCGGCGGCGCGCCCTATCGCGCCCACCCCGATGGCTATGCCAATGCCGCCGAGCTTGTGGCGGGCCTCGCCCGAATCGCCCCGTTCGAGCTTTCGGTGGCCGCCTATCCCGAGGTGCATCCCGATTCGGACTGTCCCCAGGCCGACCTCGACAATCTCAAGCGCAAGCTGGACGCCGGCGCGACGCGGGCGATTACGCAATTCTTCTTTTCGCCCGACGCCTTCCTGCGCTTTCGCGATGCGGCGGCGGCGGCGGGCATCGCCGCGCCGATCATTCCCGGCATCCTGCCGGTGACGAACGTGTCGCAGACGAAGCGCATGGCCGACATGTGCGGCACCGCGATCCCGGCGTGGATGGTTTCGCTCTTCGACGGGCTCGACGATCACCCCGCGGCGCGGCAGCTTGTCGCGGCGACGATCGCGGCCGAACTCAGCCGGCGCCTTTACGCCGGCGGCGTGCGCGACTTTCATTTCTACACGCTCAACCGGGCCGAACTCAGCTATGCGATATGCCATTTGCTGGGGATGCGGCCGGTCGCGTCGGCAAAGGACCAGGCAGCATGACCAGCGCGCGCAACGCTTTGATGGCGGCAGCAAGGGAGCGCATCCTGCTCACCGACGGCGGCTGGGGGACGCAAATCCAGCTCCGCAAGCTCGGCGAAGCCGACTATGCGGGATCGCTTGGCCTGTCGCACGACCAGAAGGGCAACAACGACATCCTTGCGCTGACGCGGCAGGATATCGTGAGCGAAATTGGAGAGGCCTATCTGGCGGCGGGGTCGGACATCGTTTCGACCAATACGTTCAGTGCCAACCGGATCAGCCAGGCCGATTATGGGGCCGAGGCGCTCGTCGCCGACATCAACCATGAAAGCGCGCGGCTGGGCCGCGAAGCCGCCGACGCATTCGCCGCGCGGGACGGCCGGCGGCGTTTCGTCGCCGGCGCGGTCGGGCCGACGAACAAGACGCTCTCGCTTTCGCCCGACGTCAACAATCCCGGCTATCGAGAGATCGATTTCGACGAACTGAAGGACGTCTATCGCGAACAGGTGGTGGCGCTGGCCGAAGGCGGCGCCGACTTCATCCTGATCGAAACGATCTTCGACACGCTCAATGCCAAGGCCGGAATCGCCGCGACGCTCGAGGCCGAGGCAAAGGTCGGGCGCGAGCTGCCGCTGATGATCTCGATGACGCTGACCGACCTGTCGGGACGCAACCTGTCGGGCCACACGGTCGAGGCGTTCTGGTATGCGGTGCGCCACGCGAAGCCGCTGACGGTCGGGCTCAACTGCTCGTTCGGCGCGGCGCAGCTTCGCCCGCATGTGCGCGTGCTCTCCGATCTCGCCGATACGCTGGTGATGGTCTATCCGAACGCGGGGCTGCCCAACGAACTCGGCGAATATGACGAACTGCCCGACACGACCGCGGGGTTGGTGCGCGAGTGGGCCGAGCATGGTCAGGTCAACATCCTCGGCGGCTGTTGCGGATCGACGCCCGCGCATATCGCCGCGATGGCGAAAGCGGTTCACGGGCTGCCCGCCCGCCATATTCCGGATGTGCCGGTGCGCACGCGGCTGGCGGGGCTCGAGCCTTTCACGATGGCGGCGTGACCAATACACCCCTCCCCTTCAGGGGAGGGGCAGCGAGACTTGCCGGCTTGCCGGCTAGTCGCAGCGGGGTGGGCATCGAAGCCTCCGCAACCTCGCGACCCCACCCCAACCCCTCCCCTGAAGGGGAGGGGCTTGAAAAGAAGACAATGACCGAAACAACCCTCTCTTCCTCGAGCTTCGTCAACATCGGCGAGCGCACCAATGTCACCGGCTCGGCCGCCTTCAAGCGGCTGATCCTCGCCGACGATTTCACCGCCGCGGTCGAGGTCGCGCGCCAGCAGGTCGAAAATGGCGCGCAGGTCATCGACGTGAACATGGATGAAGGGCTGCTCGATGCCGAGCGTGCGATGACCACTTTCCTGAAGCTGATCGCCGCCGAACCCGACATCGCGCGCGTGCCGGTGATGATCGATTCGTCGAAATGGGACGTGATCGAGGCCGGTCTGAAATGCGTTCCCGGCAAGCCGATCGTCAACTCGATCAGCATGAAGGAGGGGGAGGAGGCCTTCCTCGATCACGCGCGCAAATGCCTGTCCTATGGCGCCGCGGTGGTCGTGATGGCGTTCGACGAGGTGGGACAGGCCGACACCAGAGAGCGCAAGATCGAAATCTGCGAGCGCGCCTACAAGCTGCTCACCGGTATCGGTTTCCCGCCCGAGGACATCATCTTCGACCCCAATATCTTCGCGGTCGCGACGGGGCTCGAGGAGCATGACAATTATGCGGTCGATTTCATCGAGGCGGTGAAGGAAATCCGCGTTCGCTGTCCGCACGTCCATTTCTCGGGCGGGCTGTCCAACCTCTCGTTCGGCTTTCGCGGCAACGAGACGGTGCGCCGCGCGATGCACAGCGTCTTCCTCTATCATGCGATCCCCGCCGGGCTCGACATGGCGATCGTCAACGCGGGCCAGCTCGACGTCTATGACACGATCGACCCCGAACTGCGCACCGCCTGCGAGGATGTCATTCTCAACCGCAAGGTCGCGGGCGAAGCCGAATCGCCGACCGAGCGGCTGATCGCGCTCGCCGAACGCTACAAGGGCAAGGACGCGGTCCAGGAAAAGGCCGCCGAGGAATGGCGCGGCTGGCCGGTCGAAAAGCGGCTCGAACATGCGCTGGTCAAGGGCATCGACGCGCATGTCGTCGACGATACCGAAGAAATGCGTTTGTTGATGGACCGTCCGATCGAGGTGATCGAAGGGCCGCTGATGGACGGGATGAACGTCGTCGGCGACCTGTTCGGGTCGGGCAAGATGTTCCTGCCACAGGTCGTCAAATCGGCACGGGTGATGAAAAAGGCGGTCGCGCACCTGCTCCCCTTTATCGAGGCGGCGAAGGAGCCCGGCGCGAAAGGCAAGGGCAAGGTCGTGATGGCGACCGTGAAGGGCGACGTCCACGATATCGGAAAGAATATCGTCGGGGTCGTTCTTCAGTGCAACGGCTTCGAGATCGTCGATCTGGGCGTCATGGTGCCTTGGTCGAAGATCCTCGAGGCGGCGAACGAGAATGACGCCGACATGATCGGCCTGTCGGGCCTGATCACCCCCTCGCTCGACGAGATGGTGACGGTTGCCGAAGAGATGCAGCGTGCGGGCATGACCATGCCGCTGCTGATCGGCGGCGCGACGACCTCGAAGGTCCATACCGCGCTGCGCATCGACCCCGCCTATTAGGGGCCAGTGCTCCACGTCCTCGACGCGAGCCGCGCGGTTGGCGTCGCCACCTCGCTCGTCAGCACCACCGGGCGCGACGCCTTTGTCGGCGGCTATAAGAAGGACTACGCGCATATCCGCGATGTGCGCGCGAACAAGGGGCAGAGTGCGTTGGTGCCGATCGCCGACGCGCGCGACAACGGCTTTGCCATCGACGAACATATCCGGCCCTTTCCGCCCGAAAAGCCCGGCATTCATGTGTTCGACGACTGGGACCTCGCCGATCTCGTCGACTGGTTCGACTGGACGCCCTTTTTTCGCGCGTGGGAACTCGCCGGCGTCTATCCCGCGATCCTCGACGACGCGGTCGTCGGCGAAAGCGCACGCAATCTTTTTGCCGACGCCCAGGCGATGCTGGCGAAGATCGTCGGCGAAGGCTGGTTGAAGGCGCGGGGTGTCGCGGCATTATGGCCATGCCGGCGCGAGGGCGACGACGTGATCGTCCATATCGAGGAGGACGAGCGGCATGTCCGCCTTCCCTTCCTGCGGCAGCAGATCGCCAAGCGCGAAGGCCGGCCGAATATGTGCCTTGCCGATTTCGTCAGCCACGACGGCGACTGGATCGGCGGCTTCTCGGTGGCGATTCACGGCATCGAACCGCATCTCGCGCGCTTCAAGGCCGCGCACGACGATTACAGCGACATCCTGCTAAAGGCGCTCGCCGACCGTTTTGCCGAGGCCTTTGCCGAGAGGCTTCACGCGCTCGTCCGGACCGATCTGTGGGGCTATGCGCCCGGCGAGCAACTGACGCCCGAGGCGATCATCAAGGAGGAGTATCGCGGGATTCGTCCGGCGCCCGGCTATCCCGCATGCCCCGACCACAGCTTGAAACCGATCCTGTTCGACCTGCTCGATGCCGGTCGGACATCGGGTGCGAGCCTGACCGAAAGTTTCGCGATGCTGCCGACCGCGGCGGTTTCGGGCTTCTACTTCGGCCATCCCGACGCTAGCTATTTCGGCGTCGCGCGCATCGGCGAGGATCAGCTCGCCGACTATGCGGCCAGGCGGGGGGTGGATGTGGAAACGGCAACGCGCTGGCTGCGGCCCAACCTCGATTGATGCGCCGCAGTCTGCCGTGGATCGGGCTCGCCAACGCAGCCCTGATCTGGGCCGCGATCCTGCTGTTTGCCCCGGTCGACTGGGCGCTGGTTCGTGCGCTGTTCTTCCTTCCGCTGGTCGGGGTGATGGGGGCGGTGATCGCGAACACGTCGGGCACCGGCGGCGGGGTGGTTTTCATCCCGGTGTTCAGCATCTTTCGCGAATGGGGCATCCTCGACCTGGCGCCGATCCAGGTCGCCGCAGCGAGCTTCCTGATCCAGTGCTTCGGCATGACGATGGGCGCAGCGCGCTGGACCGACCGGCTGCTTTGCCAGCCTGCCGATCCCGCGCATCCCCGCGTCGACGGGCGCGACTATGCGCGCATCTGCGTCGTGGTGCTTGCGATCGCGGTGCCCGTCATGCTCGCGACCCAGCGCATGGCGGCCTTCGATCCGCACCGGGTGTTGCTGGGATTCAAGGGATTTTCGATCCTGTTCGGCAGCGCGCTGCTGATCGCCACGTGGACGATCAACCGCGATGCGCCCGAACGTACGCGACTGGCCCGGGCCGATCTTGCCGTGCTGGCGTTTCTGGCCGTTCCCGGCGGGTTTGTTACGGCCTTCTTTTCGGTCGGGGTCGGCGAACTCGTCGCGCTGTATCTCTTCACGCGCCACTATCCGGTGTTGCTGAGTACCGGCACCGCCTGCGTCATCTCGGCGGTCAGCGTCCTTGTGGGCTCGGCCTGGCACATCGATGCCGGTACGGTGCCGTGGGAGGTGGTGTTGCTCGCGGGGCCGGGCGCCCTCGCCGGCGGCTATCTCGCGCGCCCGATCGCGCTCTGGCTCGGCAGCTTGCGATTGAAGACGCTCGATGGCCTCTGGATCGTCGGATCCAGCCTCTATCTCATTCTGCTGAACTGGCATTAACGCCCGGTGCCGGCGCTGTCCGATAAAGAGACGGCGCTGCGGTTAACCAGCTTCGTCAGCGACTGGGACCGCACGATCCGCTATAGGGCGCGGCATGATCACGCCCATTCTTCGCCGGCCGCTGTTGCCGCTGCTCGCCCTGCCGTTGCTCCTCGCACCGGTTCCCGCGCCCGCGCAGGCGGGCAATGCGCCCTATGTCGTCGCCGAAAACGGGCGTGGCTATGGACGGCTGCAGGATGCGGTCGACGCGATCGGCGATGGACAGGGGACGATTCGTATCGCGCCCGGCTATCATCGCGACTGCGCGGTCCAGAGCGGCGGCCGCATCGCCTTCGTCGCTGCCGAACCCGGCCGCGCGATCTTTGACGGCGTGACCTGCGAAGGCAAGGCGGCGCTGGTGCTGCGAGGGAATGGTGCGCGCGTCGACGGGATTGTCTTCCAGAACATGCGCGTTCCCGACGGCAATGGCGCCGGGATTCGCCTCGAACGCAGCGACCTCGACGTCGCGAACAGTCTGTTCCGCAGCAGCGAGGAAGGGATATTGACCGGCGACGATCCACAGGCGTCGCTGACGATCGACCGCTCGACCTTTTCGCGCCTCGGACGCTGCGACCGCGGGCTCAGCTGCGCGCATAGCGTCTATACCGGCGCCTATGGACAGGTGACGGTCACCAACACGCGCTTCGAAAAGGGGAGCGGCGGCCACTATCTGAAAACGCGCGCTGCGCGCGTCGATGTCGAGGACAACAGCTTCGACGATAGCCAGGGCAAGGCGACCAACTACATGATCGACCTCCCTGCGGGCGCCACCGGGCGCATCGCGAACAACCTGTTCGTACAGGGCCGCGACAAGGAAAATCATTCGGCGTTGATCGCGGTCGCGGCCGAAGGGCAACAGAATAGCTCGGCCGGCTTGTCGATCGCGGGCAACCGCGCGCGCCTTCCCGAAGGCATCGGGCGCAAGTCGGTGTTCGTCGCCGACTGGAGCGGCGACCGCCTGGCGATCGGCCAGAACGACCTCGGCGAGGGGCTGACCCGCTTCGAGCGGCGCTAGTCGGCTAGGCTTCGCCGCGCGTTTCGATCAGCGAAGCGGCGAGGGCTTCGGACGGGGACTTGCCGCCCCACAGGACGAACTGGAACACCGGGTAAAAGCGTTCGCACTCGTCGATCGCGCTTTCGATCAGCGTTTCGGCGAGGTCGAGCGACAGCGCCGCGTCGCTGCCGAGCAGCATGCCGTGGCGGAACAATATTGTCCCGCTGTTCGACCATAGCTCGAAATGGCCGAGCCAGAGCTGTTCGTTGATCAATGCCAGTGCTTCGTGGGCGACGCTGCGCTTGTCTTCGACGACGCGGATGTCGGGGAACGCGAGCATCTGGATCACCCCGTCGTCGGGGCGCCAGACGGCGCGCAATTCATAGGTCGTCCAGCTACCCTGGGCGGTCGCGACAATCTCGTCCTCGCCAACCATCTCGTGCGGCCAGTCGTGCGCCCCGAAATAGGACGCCAGCATGTCCATCGGCGCGGCTTCCTGATTGTCGTCGTCGTAGATATCGTCGCTCATGGCGCGCGCCTTAGCCCGAAACGGCCGGTCATGCGAGTCCGCGCCCCCGCATCGCGGGGGAGCGTCCTGTGGATATCGTCGATCGTCGCCTCAGACCCTGGGCTTACGCGGCGCCGGTTTCGCAACAGGTTTTGTCGGGGCTTTCGCGGCCGCTGGCTTGGGTTTCGCGGTAGCTTCGAGCTTGTCGAGGCGCGCCTTCAACGCGTCCGCTTCGGCGCGTGCCTTTGCGGCCATTTCCTTCACTGCCTCGAACTCCTCGCGGCTGACGAAGTCCATGCGTCCGATAAATTCCTTGGCCCGCTCGCGCATGGCCGCCTCGGCCTCGCGGCTCGCGCCGGCGACGGTTCCGGCGATGCCGTTCACCATCTTGGCGAAATCGTCGAAGATCCGGTTCTCGCTCTGCATCGTGAATAATCCTTCGTGGGGATGATCCCCTTGTCCCTTATCCTATCTGGGTGCTCGCCGCTGCGGGAACAAGGGTCTCGGCGTCGGGGTTTCGCTGGTCGATCTGGAAATTGAGGATCGTCGCGAAACTCAACCACAGCATATAGGGGACGAGCAGCCACGCCGCCGCCTTGCGGATCGGCGCAAAGGCAAAGGCGGTCGCGATCGTCACCATCAGGATGAAGATGATCAGATAGAGCGCGCTCGAAACCTGGTGCAGGCCGAAGAAAAGCGGCGACCAAGCGAAATTGGCGATCAACTGCACAAAGAAAAGCAGCAGCGCGAAGCCACGCCCCTTGGCGCCGCGCGCGTGCAGGATCATTGCGAGGGCAAGGCCGAGGCATATATAGAGGGCTGTCCAGACCGCCCCGAAAACCCATCCGGGCGGCACGACCGCCGGACGATCGAGCGCCGCGAACCAGCGATTGTCGTAGCCGCTGTTCGACAGGATGCCCATCAGGCTGCCGATCAGGACGATCGCGGGAACCGTTACCAGGGCCCATCGCCAATAGGACATGCGGAGCTGCCCCGGCGTCGCTAATTCGGTCATGCACCTGGTCCTTTGCGCAAGATTCGGTTGTGAGCCGGTGTCGCGATTGAAATCTCTCGCGTCAAGCGGCGGGCGCTTCGGCCGCGATCAGGAATTCGACATTGCCTTCGGGGCCGGTGATCGGGCTTTCGACCAGATCGATGACCCGCCAGCCTTCGCCCTCGATCCAGCTCCCGACCTCGCTGCACACGCGGGCATGCACGGCGGCATCGCGTACGACGCCCTTTTTGCCGACTTCGTGCCGGGCCGCCTCGAACTGCGGCTTGACCAGGGCCACGAGCCGCGCACCGGGCCTGGCAAAGGACATCGGCACTGGCAGCACCTTCGACAGGGCGATGAAGCTGGCGTCGCAGACGATCAGGTCGACCGGTTCGGGAATATGCTCGGCGGTCAGGATGCGCGCGCTCGTCCGTTCATGGACGACGACGCGGCCGTCCTGCCGCAGCGTCCACGCAAGCTGGTTGGTTCCCGAATCGACCGCATAGACGCGCACTGCGCCGCGGCTCAGCATCACGTCGGTAAAGCCGCCGGTCGACGATCCGACGTCGATTGCGACCGCCCCCGCGACGTCCCAGCCCAGATGCGTCAGCGCATGGTCCAGCTTGATGCCGCCGCGCGACACCCAGGGATGGTCGCGGCCCTTGACGCTGATCTCGGCATCGGGGGCGAGTTGCTGTCCCGCCTTGTCGATCTTGCGATCGCCGACGAAGGCAAGTCCCGCGAGAATAAGCGCTTGCGCCCGCGTCCGGCTTTCCGCCAGCCCGCGGTCGACGAGAAGCTGGTCGGCGCGCTGCTTTGCCATCAGCGAGCGACCGCCTTGCCGACCAACAGCGCCGGGGTCAGGATCTGCGGCAGGATTTCGGGTTTCTCCGCTCCCGGCGCGTACCACAGATACAGCGGCACGCTGTTGCGCCCATGCTCGGCGAGCGTGCGGGTGATCGCGGGGTCGCCGTTGGTCCAGTCGCCGACCAGCGTGATCACTCCGGCCTTGTCGAAGGCCGCTTGCACCGCATCGCGCTCGATTGCGCCCGCTTCGTTCGCCTTGCACGACAGGCACCAGTCGGCCGTGAAATAGACAAAGACAGGCTTCCCGCTTGCGCGCGCCTTGGTGAGGGCTTCGGACGAGAAGGAGCTTCCGCTGATTTGCGATGCACCCGATGCGTCATTCGAGCGCACAAGCTTTATTGCGTCGACCGAGGTGCTGAGGAAAAAGACCACCAGAAGGGCCAGCACGGCCCAGCCTGATCCTTTATCTTTTTGCCATCGTCCCAAGGCTGCTAACAACAGGATGGTCCAAATCAGCGCGATGCCGGCAGTCCACCCGCCGTCGTCTCCCGCCTGCCGCCACAGCAGCCACGCCAGCGCCAGCGCGGTCAGCCCCATCGGCACCGCCATCCACTTGCGGAATGTCGCCATCCAGGGTCCGGGTTTGGGCAGGCGCCCCCGCAATGCGGGCACGAATCCGATCGCGAGGAAGGGAAGTGCGAGCCCCAGGCCCAGTCCGCCGAAGATCGGCAAGGCCGCCCAGGCCGGCAAGACCAGCGTCGCGCCGAGCGCCGCGCCGAGCAGGGGGCCGCTGCATGGGGTCGCGACGAACGCGGCGAGCGCGCCCGTCCAGAACCCGCCCGCCGCGCCGTCCTGATTCGCCAGCCTCTGCCCGCCGCCGAAGGAAGGGAGGTCATAAACGCCTGCGAGGTTGAGCGTGATCGCGATCGCCAGCAACAGCAGTACCAGAACGCTCAACGGATGCTGGAGCTGGAAGGCCCACCCCACCTGCTCGCCCGCCGCGCGCAGGCCCAGCAGCACGGCCCCAAGCAGCAGCGCCGTCGCCACCGCGCCGGCGGTATAGGCCAGCGCTTCGACCTTTGCGGCGCGCGGCGTACCGCCCGACCGCGCGAGGCTCAACGCCTTCAGGCTCAGGATCGGAAACACGCATGGCATCAGGTTGAGGATCAAACCGCCCAGAATCGCGCCGCCGAGTGCGGTCCAGAACAGCGAAAGATCGAGTCCGCCTTTGGCGATACCGATCGGATCTCCCGCTTTTGGCACCGCGCCGGGGGCAAAGCGGATCGCCAGCCCGCGCCCGTCGGCGAGCTTGAGCAACGCATCGACATCGCCGGCCGCTGCGCCATTGGCGCGCGTTTCGATGATCAGGTCGCTGCCGTTGCGGCTGAACGCTTGCGGCGCGGCATAATCGGCGACCCCCTGCGTCGCGACGAACAGGTGCGGCGCGTCCAGCGGGGCCGCCGCGGGCAGCGGGATCGCAAAGCGCAGCGCATCGCCCTGGCGTTCCCAGTGCCCGGGGCGGTCGAGCGGCTGAGGCAGTTTCGCGCGCCAGGCATCGAAGCGTGCCCGCGCGGCGTCGGTTATCGCCCCGTCCCCCGCCTTCAGCGCGACCGAGATGACCGCTCGCTCGGGAACACAGACCTTGTCGGTACAGGCGAGCCAGTCGGCGACGCCCGAGAGCGTCAGGTCGGTCCCCGGTGCGACCGACGGATCGACGCGAACGTCGGCGAGCAGGGCATAGGGATGTTCATAGACATGGTTCATCAGCCCGAAGAGGATCAGCGGCTCGGGCACCGGATAGCGGAATGGATCGATCGTGACCCCTTGCGGCGCGTTCCATTCGACCTGAAGCCCGAATCCGGCGTCGCCGCCGTTGCGCCAATAGCCGTGCCAGCCTTTGTCCGGCGCCATCGTCAGCGCGAGCGTCGTCGAGCCGCCGGGGGCCGGGGCCGCCGATTCGACGACGAGTCGGGGGGCGATATGTGTCGGCTGTGCCGCAGCGGGAAAGGCTGCCGCACCAAGGATCGCGAGCAGCAGCAGGATCGCGCGCAACGCCGCTGTCATAATGCCGTCCCGCTTTCCCATCATGGCCGCTTCCACACCCGTCCTTCGTTCGAGGCTTGCCATATAGGCGGGTTTCGCCGAGAGGACAGCCCGCGCCGAACCTCGTGATGGAGAATGACCTCGTGACGCTGAAACACTGGACCGCCGCCTTTGCTGCCGCACTATGCCTGGCCGGCCCCGCTGCGAGCCTCGCCCAGGATACGGCGCCGCCGGTACAAAAGGTTACGGCTGACAGCCCGCCGCCCAAACTTCTCGTGATGATCGCGGTCGATCAATTCTCCGCCGATCTGTTCGCCGAATATCGCAGTCATTTCACCGGCGGGCTCGCGCGGCTCGCGTCGGGCGTGGTCTTTCCGGCGGGCTATCAGTCGCACGGAGCGACCGAAACCTGTCCCGGTCATTCGACGATCCTGACCGGTAATCATCCCGCGCATACGGGTATCATCGCCAATAACTATTACGACCTGTCGGCGGCGCGGGCCGACAAGCTGCTCTATTGTGCCGAGGACGAAACGGTGCCGGGCAGCAGCTCGAGGGATTACGCCGCGTCGGTCAAGCACCTCCTGGTTCCGACGCTCGGCGACTTGATGAAGGACCGCGATCCCAAGGCGCAGGTGGTCTCGGTCGCCGGCAAGGACCGCGCCGCGATCATGATGGGCGGTCACAAGGCCGACGAACTCATGTGGCTGACGCCGAAGGGACTGACCGGCTTTCGCGGCGTGACCCTGTCGCCGACCGCACAGCAGGCAAGCATGGCGATTGCCGCCGCGATCGCCGAACCGCGCCCCGGCCTGACCCTCCCCGCCGATTGCGCGCCGCACGACATTGCGATCCCGGTCGACAAGGGCGGCACGGTCGGGACCGGCCGGCTTGCTCGCGATGCCGGCGATTTCCGCCGCTTCATGGCATCGCCCGAAGCCGACGGTGCCGTCCTCGCGACCGCGGCGGCGCTGCGCCAGGCGCGCAAGATGGGTGAAGGCGCCGGGACCGACCTGCTGATCGTCGGCCTGTCGGCGACTGATTATGTCGGGCACGGCTTCGGCACCGAAGGCAGCGAAATGTGCTTGCAGATGATGGGGCTCGATCGCGAGCTCGGCGATTTCTTCGCAAGGCTCGATGCGACCGGCATCGACTATGAAGTCGCGCTTACCGCCGACCACGGCGGTCACGACATGCCCGAACGCAACCGCCAGAACGCCTGGCCTGGCGCGCAGCGCGTCGATCCCGCGCTCGACGCCGATGCGATGGGCAAGGCGGTCGCCGACGAGCTCGGTCTGCCGCAGCCGCTTCTCTATGGCGATGGCCCCTTCGGCGACATGTATCTCGCGAAGACGCTGACCGCGGACCAGCGCAAGGCGGCGCTGGCCGCGCTCGTCGCCCGGTACCGCGCGCATCCGCAGGTCGAAGCCGTGGTTACCGGAGAGGAACTGGCGCAATGGCCTATCTCGAAACGCGCACCGGACGTCTGGTCGTTGATGGACAAGTTGCGTGCATCTTATAATGCCGCGCGGTCGGGCGACTTCGTCGTCGTGCTGAAGCCGCGCGTCACGCCGATCCCCGAATCGTCGGTCGGGCGCGTCGCGACCCACGGTTCGGTCTGGGACTACGACCGGCGCGTGCCGATGCTGTTCTGGCGCAAGGGAATCTCGGGTTTTGAACAACCCAATGCGGTGATGACGGTCGATATCCTGCCGACCCTGGCCGCCCAGATCGGCCTGCCGGTCGACAAGACGAAGATCGACGGCCGCTGTCTCGACCTGTTGTCGGGACCCGGCGACAGTTGCCGATAGGATATGGGAAGAAAAGAACGGGACGATGACGAAAACTTTGGGGACCTTTGCTGGCCGCTTGCTCCTGGTGGGTTGCGGGAACATGGCCGGCGCGATGCTCGACCGCTGGCTGGCGGCGGGGCTCGATCCCGCGCAGGTCGCGATCGTCGACCCTGCCGCCGCGCCGCGCGCGGGGGTGACGCAGCATGGCTCGCTCGCCGACTGGCGCGACGCGGGCGGCAGCGCCGACTGGATCATGCTCGGCATGAAGCCGCAACAGCTGGCGGAGGTCGCCGTGGACCTGGCGCCGGTGGCGGCTGGAGACGTCCACCTGCTCTCGATTCTCGCGGGTGTCTCGCTCGCCGACCTCGCGGCGCGCTTTCCCGACGCAAGGGCGCAGGTCCGCATCCTGCCCAACCTCGCGGCGCGCATCGGTGCCGGCGTCTCGGCGGTGGCCGCGCTTGGCGATGCCGATGCAAAGGCGATCGACCGTTTGCTGAAACCGCTGGGGCAGGTCGTCGCACTGGACGACGATTCGACGATGGACCTGGTCACCGCCTTCACCGGCAGCGGCCCCGCCTTCGTCTTTCACCTGATCGAATCCTATGCCGCCGCGGGTGAGCGGCTCGGGCTTTCGGCGGACGAGGCGCTCAAGCTCGCCAACGCGACCTTTGGCGGCGCGTCGGCGCTGCTCGCCGACAGCGGAGAAAAGCCGGGTGTGCTGATCGCACAGGTCGCGAGCAAGGGGGGCACCACGCAAGCGGGGCTCGACGTTCTCGACGAGGGTGGCGAACTCGTCGCGCTGATGACCAACGTGCTGCGCGCCGCGCGCGATCGCGGGCGCGAACTGGCAGAGCTGGCGCGCGGCGAGGGCTA
>CAZSMB010000034.1:0-9698 GCA_964607625.1 uncultured Sphingopyxis sp.
TTGCCCTTGTAGAGCGGACCGTCGCAATGCGGGCAATAGGCCACGCCCTTGTTGCGATACTGCTCCTCGCCGGGGACGCCCATCTGGCGCCACCGCGCGCCGGTCGACAGGATCAGCGTGCGCGCCTTCAACGACGCGCCGTTGGCGAGCCTGACCTCGTGCAGCCCGCCTTCGCGCGATGCCGGGACCAGCTTTTCGGCGCGCTGCAGGTTCATGATGTCGACGTCATAATCCTTCACGTGGCTTTCGAGCTGCGCGGCGAGCTTCGGTCCCTCGGTGTGCGCGACCGAGATGAAATTCTCGATGGCCATCGTGTCGAGCACCTGTCCGCCGAAGCGTTCGGCGGCGATACCCGTGCGAATGCCCTTGCGCGCGGCATAGATCGCCGCCGCCGCGCCGGCGGGGCCGCCACCGACGACGAGCACGTCGAACGGATCCTTGGCGGCGATCCTTTCGGCGGCCTTCGCCTCGGCGCCGCTGTCGAGCCTGGCGAGGATCTGTTCCAGCTCCATGCGGCCCTGGCCGAAAGCCTCGCCGTTCAGGAACACCGTCGGCACCGCCATGACCTTGCGGTCCTCGACCTCGGCCTGGAACAGGCCGCCGTCGATCGCGGTGTGGGTGATGCGCGGGTTGACGACGCTCATCAGGTTCAGCGCCTGCACCAGGTCGGGGCAGTTCTGGCACGAAAGCGAGAAATAGGTTTCGAAATGATAGTCGCCGTCGAGCGCGGCGATCTGCTCGATCACCTCGGGCGCGGTCTTGGGGGGATGTCCCCCGACCTGCAGCAACGCGAGGACGAGCGAGGTGAATTCATGGCCGAGCGGGATGCCCGCGAAGCGCACCGCGACATCCTGGTCGCCCGCGCGGCGGATCAGGAAGCTCGGGCGGCGGGCGTCGTCGTCGCCGCGCCGGGTGCTCACCTTGTCCGACAGCGACGCGATTTCGTCGAGCAGCTCGGCCAGTTCCATCGACTTCGCGCCGTCATCGAGCGACGAGACGAGTTCGATCGGCTCGCGGATGTTTGCGAGATAGGACGCAAGCTGTTGCTTCAGATTGGCGTCGAGCATGGGGAGAGCTCCTGCTGGGTCGATGGATTAAGGGCGTATCCCCGCGAAGGCGGGGATACATCTCCGGATGGTGCGAAATTGCGCCGGCCGGTGATGGGCCCCCGCCTGCGCGGGGGCACACCGCATCATTGTGTCGTGACTTAGATCTTGCCGACTAGGTCGAGCGAGGGCGCGAGCGTGTCGGCGCCTTCTTCCCACTTCGCGGGGCAGACTTCGCCCGGGTGGCTGACCCAGTACTGCAGCGCCTTGATCTTGCGCAGCAGTTCGGCGGCGTTGCGGCCCACGCCCTCGGGGGTGATTTCGAGGAGCTGGATCTCGCCCTCGGGGTCGAGGACGAAGGTGCCGCGATCGGCCAGGCCGACGCCTTCACGCAGGACTTCGAAATTGTTCGACAGCGTGTGGTTCTGGTCGCCGACCATGTAATAATCGATCTTGCCGATCGCCGGCGAGGTGTCGTGCCACGCCTTGTGACAGAAATGGGTGTCGGTCGAGACCGAGAAGACCTCGACGCCCATGTCCTGCAGCTTCGGATAGATGTCGGCCAGATCCTCGAGTTCGGTCGGGCAGACGAAGGTGAAGTCGGCCGGATAGAAGAAGAAAACCGCCCATTTGCCCTTCACGTCGGCGTCGCTGATGTCGACGAACTTGCCCTGCTTGTACGCCGTGGCGCTGAAGGGTTTGAGCTTGGTGTTGAGAACGGACATGGAGAGCCTCCTGCTTGGTTATTGGAAGGCCCCACCTAGCGGCTCATTGTGCAGTGCGGAAATTGGAAATACCCTTAGTCTTGATCGAAATTATCGATTAATAACTCCTTGATTTCACAATTCCCCGAACATATCGACGGCCGTTTCTCATCAGCTTTGCGACCAGCGCCCGCCGAGCGCGCGGAACAGGTCGACCTGCGCGTCGGCGATGCGGGCGTCGGCGAGCGCGAGTGCGGCCTGGGCTTCGGCGAAGGTGCGTTCGGCGTCGAGCGCCTCGAGCCCGTCGATCGCGCCCTCGCGTTGCTGCGCGCGGGTGATCCTGACGGCGGTATCGGCTTGGTCGCGTGCCGACTGGAGCGCGGTGCGCCGGTCGAGGAGGTGCGCATAGGCCGAAAGCGCGGTCTCGGTTTCCTGCAGCGCATCGAGGACAGTGCCGTCGAACTGGGCGAGCGCGGCCTGGCTGTCGGCTTCGGCGCCGTCGATCCGCGCGCGCACCGCTTCCTGATTGGGGAAGGACCAGCTGATCAACGGTCCGAGCAGCCAGCGCAGCGGGCCGCCGCCGAACAGGTCGCCCAGCCCGGTGCTCGTCTGCCCGATCGAACCGCCCAGGCTGATCCGCGGATAGAGGTCGGCGGTTGCGACGCCGATGCGCGCCGTTGCCGCAGCCAGTCGGCGTTCGGCGGCGGCGACGTCGGGACGGCGTGCGAGCAGCGCGGCGCCGTCGCCGACCGGAATCGGCTGGTCGAGCCGCAGGGTCGTCTGCCGTTCGCCAGCGATCGGCGGCAGGTCGGCCGGTGCGCGGCCGGTGAGGGTCGCAAGGCGGAAGAGCGCGGCATCGCGTTCGGCCGCGATGGCCGGAATGTCGGCGCGGCGCTGGTCGCGCAGCGCCGCGACGCGCGCGGTGTCGAGCTTCGTCGTCAATCCCACCTCGGCGCGGCGCGCGCTGAGCGCGACCGACTTGTCGAGCAGATCGACGATATGGCGCGCGACGCTCAGGCGCTCGGCGGCCGAAGCGGCGTCGGCATAGGCGCGCGCGGTTTCGGCGGCGACGGTGACGCGCACCGAATCGGCGTCGGCCTGTGCCGCCGCCAGATCGCCGCGCGCCGCCTCGACCCCGCGCGAGACGCGGCCGAACAGGTCGACCTCGTAGCCGACCGACAGGCCGCCATCGACCTGCCACCCCTCGCGGTCGGCTCCGGGCAGCGTCTGGCTTTCGCTGACGCGGCCATAGCTTGCCCCGGCGCTGAGGTTCGTCGACGGCAGGCGGTCGCCGCGCACTTCGCGCAAGCTCGCGCGCGCCTTGGCGATGCGGGCGACGGCGACGCGGATATCGGTGTTCGCCGCGAGCGCGTCGGCGACGAGGCCGTCGAGCACCGGGTCCTGGTAGAGTCGCCACCATTCGGGATCGGCGGGCGCGGTCGTCGTCACACCTTGCTTGACGGACAGGAGCGGGCCGGACGCCGCGGAGGGAGGCGTGGGGGGTGCGAAGTCCGGCCCGACCGCGCAGGCCGATAGCATCAGCGCGGAAACGGTGGAGATGAGGAAGCTGCGGAGGATCATCGAATGGCTCCTGAAATTTGGGACTGTGTGTCCCCGCGAAGGCGGGGCCCATCACCGACGGGTTCAAGATGGCGCCGTCGGGAGATGGCCTCCCGCCTTCGCGGGAGCACACCAAGGTTCTGCGCGGTCGCCGCCATCATTCGGCTGCCACGGGGGCCGGCGCGCCCTGTCCGCCCTGCCGGCCGCGCGCCGCTAGGCGGTCGCCGATCGTGCGGCAGACGACATAGAAGGTCGGGGTGTAGATCAGCCCGAACAGGGTGACGCCGATCATCCCGTAGAAGACGGCGGTACCGAGCGCCTGGCGCAGCTCGTAGCCCGGGCCCGACGCCCAGACGAGCGGCGCCACGCCCAGGATGAAGGCGAAGCTGGTCATCAGGATCGGGCGAAGCCGCGCGCGTGCCGCCTCCACCGCCGCCTCGAGCACCGTCGCGCCGCGCTCTTCGGCCTGCTTGGCGAATTCGACGATCAGGATCGCATTTTTCGCCGCGAGCGCGATCAGCACGATCAGGCCGATCTGGGTCAGGATATTATTGTCGAGACCCCTGAGGTTGACGCCCGCCATCGCGGCCAGCAGCGTCATCGGCACGATCAGGATGATCGCGAGCGGCAGCATCAGGCTTTCGAACTGCGCTGCGAGCACCAGGAAGACGAACACCACCGACAGTGCGAAGATCAGCGCCGCGATATTGCCCGCCGCCTTTTGCTGGAAGGCGATGTCGGTCCATTCGGCCGAGAAGCCCGCGGGCAGGTTTTCGGCGATCTTGTCCATCACCTCGATCGCCTGCCCGGTCGAAGTCCCCGGCGCGGTCTCGCCATCGACCTCGACCGCGGGGAAGAGGTTGTAGCGGGTGACGCGATAGGGACCGGTCCTGTCGCTGAAGGTCGCGACCGCGCCGATCGGCACCATCTCGCCCGTGTTCGACCGCGTCTTCAGTCGCGCGATGTCCGACGGATCGTCGCGCGCCGCGGCTTCGGCCTGCGCCGTGACGCGGAAGGTGCGCCCGAGCAGGTTGAAGTCGTTGACATAGGCCGAGCCCAGATAGACTTGCAGCGCCTCGAACACCCGCGACGGCGGCACGCCGAGCATGTCGGACTTGGCACGGTCGATGTCGGCGTACACGCGCGGCGTCGCGGTGTTGTAGAGGGTGAAGACATTCGCGAGCTCGCGCTGCTGGTGCGCTTCGCCGATCAACTGGCCCGACGCCTGTTCGAGCGCCTGATAGCCCGCGTCGCCGCGATCCTGCACGATCATGCGATAGCCGCCGCCATTGCCGATGCCCTGAATGACCGGCGGCGGGATCACGAACACGAAGGCGTCGTTCACGTCGGCGAGCGCCGCGCGCATATCGTCCTCGATATTGCGTTCGGTGCGGTCGGTCCCCGCGCGCTCGGCGAAGGGCTTGAAGGTGACATAGGCCGCCCCGGCGTTCGACGCCTGGGTGCCCGAAGCACCGTCGAAGCCGGCGAACATCACCGCCGCCTCGGTGCCGGGCACGTCGAGCAGCTTCTTCACCACCTTCTTGAGCACCGCATCGGTCTGCTGGATCGAGCTGCCGGGCGGGAGCTGGATCGCGGCAAGCGCATAGCCCTGGTCCTGCGCGGGCACGAAGCCCGCCGGCGTGGCCCAGAAGATCGCGGCGGTCGCGACGATCAGCCCGCCGTAAGTCGCGAGCGCCTTGCGCGGGACGCCGATGATCCGGCGGGCGGTCTCACCATACCAGTTGCTGAGCCGATCGAAGGCGCGGTTGAACCGGTCGCCCGCCAGCCAGGCATGGCGCCGCCATCCCGACGCGGGCGCCTGTGCTTCGCGCGGACGCAGCAGCAGCGCAGCGAGCGCGGGCGACAGGGTGAGCGAGAGGATCAGCGAGATCACCGTCGCCGTGGCGATCGTCACCGCGAACTGGCGATAGAATTCGCCGGTAATGCCAGTGAGGAAGGTCGTCGGGACGAACACCGCGCACAGCACGAGCACGATCGCGACGAGCGCCGCCGACACCTCGTCCATCGAGGTGTGCGCGGCGTCGCGCGGGGACAGGCCATGTTCCATATTGCGTTCGACATTCTCGACCACGACGATCGCGTCGTCGACGACGATGCCGATCGCGAGCACGAGCCCGAACATCGACAGCGTGTTGAGCGAATAGCCCAGCCCGGCGAGCACCGCGAAGGTGCCGATCAGCGACACCGGGATCGCGACGATCGGGATGATCGCGGCGCGCCAGCTTTGCAGGAAGACGATGATCACGACGACGACGAGGATCATCGCCTCGAGCAGCGTCTTCTGCACCGCGTGCATCGATTCGCTGATGAACTCGGTCGGGTTCCAGATGATCCTGTATTCGAGGCCCTTGGGGAAGGTTTTCGCCGCGTCGGCGAGTTGCGCCTTCACCCCTTCGGCGGCGGCGAGCGCGTTGGTGCCCGGCCGCTGGGTGATCCCCATGATGATCGAATCCTGGCCGGAGAGATAGGCGTTGACGCCATAATCCTCGGCCCCCAGCTCGACGCGCGCGACGTCGCGCAGGCGCGTGATCGCGCCGGTCGGATCGGTGCGGACGATGATATTGGCGAACTCGTCGGCGGTCTTGAAGCGGCCCTGCGTCTCGACATTGAGCTGGTGCGCGGCGCCGGTGTCGAACGGCGGCTGGCCGACGACGCCGGCGGCGACCTGGACATTCTGCGCGCGCAGCGCGGACACGATGTCGCCTGCGGTCAGGTTGAGCGCCGCCGCGCGGCCGGGGTCGATCCACACGCGCATCGCATAGTCGCGCGCGCCGAACACCTGCACATCGCCGATGCCGTCGACACGCGTCAGCCGGTCCTTGAGCTGGGTCAGCGCATAGTTGGAGACATAGCTGCGGTCGAGCGAGCCGTCGGGCGAGAGGACGTTGACCGCCATCAGCCACGACGGCGAGGTCTTGCGCACCACGACGCCCTGCCGCCGCACCTCTTCGGGCAGGCTCGGTTCGGCAAGCGCGACGCGGTTCTGGACGAGCACCTGCGCGGTGTCGAGGTCGGTGCCGAGCTTGAAGGTGACGGTAATCGTCAGCCGCCCGTCGCCGGTCGATTGCGACGATTGATAGAGCATGTTGTCGACGCCGTTGATCTGTTGCTCGATCGGCGCCGCGACGGTGTCGGCGACCGTTTCGGCCGACGCGCCCGGATAGCTGGCGCTGACCGTCACCGTCGGCGGAACGACCGCGGGGAATTGCGACACCGGCAGCCCGAAATAGGCGAAGGCGCCGATGATCGTGATGATGATCGCGATTACGCCCGCGAAGATCGGGCGGCGGATGAAGAAATGGCTGAGACGCATGTCGAGCCTCCTCGGCCCACGGGGGCCGGCAAATGATGAAAATCGGATGGCAGCGCGGCATCGCGCCGGACCCGGCCGGCGCGATGTCCGGCCTTACCCCGCGAGCGTTGCCTGCGATGCGGCGGGCGACTGTCCCTCGCCGATCTCGGTCGCGGCGGGCGCGGTTTTCGGCTGGATCGTCGTCGGCTTCGCCGTGACCTTTCCGCCCGGCTGGGCGAACTGGATGCCTTGCACGATCACCCGGTCCTGTGCCGTCAGGCCCGACCGGATCACGCGCAGGCCGGCGACGAGCGGACCGGTTTCGACCGTTCGCGCCGCGACGGTGCCGTCCTTGGCGACGACGAACACCTGCTTGCGCGCCTGATCGGTGCGGACGGCGGCATCGGGAACGAGCAGCGCCGACACCTGGCCGCCCTGCGCGAGCCGCATGTTGCCGAACATGCCGGGGGTCAGGAAATAGTCGGGATTGTCGATCACCGCACGCACGCGGAGCGTTCCCGAATGATCGTTGATCGCATTGTCGGTGAAATCGACGTGGCCGGTCCAGTTATAGGCGCTTTCGTCCTGCAACCGGACCTCGACCTGCTGCCCCGTCGTCTGGCCCGCCTGCCGGTCGCGCTGCGCCTTGAGGAACAGCGCTTCCGAACTGTCGAAGGCGAAATAAATGGGATCGAGCGCGTTGATCGTCGTGAGCAGCGTGCCTGCACCCTCGCCCGCGGCGACCAGATTGCCGGGGTCGACGCGGCGGTCCGAAATGCGGCCGCCGATCGGCGCGCGGACGCGGGTGAATTCGACGTCGAGCGACCGCGAACGGACGCGCGCGTCGGCGGCTGCGAGTGCGGCGGTCGCGGCGCGGACTTCGGCGTTGAGCTGATCGACGTCGCTTTGCGAGATCGCATCGTCGGCGACGAGCCGGTTAGCACGCGCCAGGTTGGTGCGGGCAAGCGCGAGATTGCTGCGCGCGCTCGCCGCATCGGCCTGTGCCTCGGCGAGCGCGGCGTTGAACGGTCGCGGGTCGATCGTGAAGAGCAGCTGTCCCTTGCGGACGATCTGGCCGTCCTTGAAATGGATGCCGGTGAGTTGGCCGGACACGCGCGGGCGTACCTCGACCGAGCGGCTCGCCTCGAAGCGGCCGACATAGTCGTCCCACTCGGTAATCTCGCGCGCCAGCGGCGCGGCGACGGTGACGACAGGCAGCGACGGTGCGGCGTTCGCCGGCCCTTCGCGGTGGGTCAGCGCATGGCCTGCCGCGACGAGGATCGCGAGCGGCAGGCCGATCTGGAGCGCGCGGCGCCAGCGGCGCGGCGACGCGGGGGAGGCCGCCGCGGGGGCGGTCTTTGCCGCCTCCTCGCGCCGGATCGGGGAGAGCATGTTCATGGGACGGTTACTTTCGGAAGAGGCGGGCGACGTGCACTTCGGCGACGCGCTTGCCCAGCAGTTCGTAATGATCGGGCGAATAGCCGGCTGCGAAAAAGGCCTTGAGCTCGCTCTTTGGCACCGAATAGCTGTGGTGCCAGGTCAGCACCGCCATGCGGCGCAGCGCCTCGAGCTTCGGATCGGCGAGCCGCCGGTTGACGGCGTTTCCGAACAGTGCGGCAAGGATCTTCGCGATGCGCCCCGGTTCGCGCAGGCTCGATGGCCGGTCGTGACGCGCAAGCATCACGACCGACCATTCCAGCGCCGAAAAGCCTGCGGGATTCTGGGCTTTCGGCGCTGCGGGGGCGGGGAAACGCGGGGTGGGTTCGATGGCGCGCGGGGCACGCTCGGCAAGGGCAAGTGTGGCCATCATCGGGTCCTCCTTGGGTCGATTTGCCGGGCGCAAGGGGGCTCACGCCCCGGGACATACTTGCGCCCGGCGAGGGGAGATTTCGAAGTTGGGGAAGCCGTCCGGCGCCCGGGGGACACCGATCCGGTTTCTCGCGATGTGTTGGGCTGACCTAGCGGACCAGGTCGAGATTGAACGGACAGTGGCTCATGGGCGCTCCCTTCGCTCGTCGCGGCGAAGTGGCCGCCCCGACCATCTGTACTATGCGGTATATAAATCCGCCGTTCATCTTGTCAAGGAGTTTTGTACCAGCTGTTACAGAATTATTTGCTGGGCCATAAAGCCAGGCTTGTTTCCACCAGGCGCTCAAGCTCGGCGCGGGGGGCTCCGGCGCTTGCCTGAACCGTCAAACCTTGCAGGATCGCGAGCATATGGCCGGTCAATCCTTCGGGATCGATATGGTCGGGCAGGTCGCCCTCCGCCTTGGCGCGTGCAAAGCGGTCGACGAGCGCGCGCTGCGACGAGGCGCGGCGGCGCACGACATCGGCTTTGATCGAATCGGCCTCCGGGCTGCACGCAAGCGTGCCGAGCAGGCCCATGCACCCTTTGGGATCCTCGGCGCCGCAATGGCGATCGAGCGCGCCGCGCAGATAATATTCGGCGACGGCGCGCGCGGTCGGCTGTTCGAGTGCGGCGCGCGTATAGTCGAGTTTTTCGGACTCATAGAGGTCGAGCGCCTTGTGAAACAGCGCTTCCTTGTTGCCAAAGGCGGCATAGAGGCTGGGCTTGGTGATCCCCATCGCCTCGGTCAGATCGGCCATCGACGCCCCGTCATAGCCTTTCGCCCAAAAGACGCGTAACGCTTCGGCGAGCGCCTGGTCGACGCAGAATTCGCGCGGGCGCCCTTTGGCGGCGGGGAGGGTGTCGCTTTCCATAACGGCCGGTATATAATAATCCGCCGCGATAAGTCCAGAGGACATCGGTGGCCGGGCAAGGACCTCAGGCGAGGGCGGTTGTGCCGGCGGCGTCATGCCGGATGCGCCGGCGTAACCAGAAGAGACCAAAGGCCAGCACCGCGGTCGGAACCAGCATCAGCGTAAAGGCCGTACGCCCGTCAAGATGATCGAACAAGGCCCCGGTGATCAGCGACCCCGTCGTTCCGCCCAGCGCCGAAAACACGACGACAAGCCCCATCAGCGGCGGATGCTGCCGGGCGGGCATCGCGCTGAGCATCACCGAGATGATCGTCGGATAGACCGGCGCCAGCACCACGCCGATCAGCGGGAACA
>CAZSMB010000034.1:9798-17378 GCA_964607625.1 uncultured Sphingopyxis sp.
ACCGAGATGATCGTCGGATAGACCGGCGCCAGCACCACGCCGATCAGCGGGAACAGGAACGCCGCGACGGGCGCTTCGCCCCAGCTTGCGATCGCACGCGGCGACAGGCCGTCGGCGAGCGGCAGGACGAGGACGATCAACGCCGCCAGAATGGCAAGACAGGTGTTGAGCACCGGATACCAGTCGAAACGCGCCATCACGGCACCGGCGCCGAACCGTCCGACCGCCAGCGCGGCGGCGAACAGGCTGGCCGCCTGGACGCTCATCTGGGCGGGCAGGTGCAACACCTCTTTGTTGAAGGTCGGCAGCCAGGTCTGGATTCCCTGCTCGATCAGCACGAACAGGAAGGCGCAGGCGATGAAGATGAGCACGAGCGGCAGCAGGGCGAGCCGCAGCATCGCGACGAGGGGCGGGCCTTCCGCCGTTGCCGCCTCTTCGCCTTCATGGGCCTTGCGCTCGTCGACCGGGGCCGAAAGCAACAGCGCCAGCGCGAGCGCCGGGATCGCGGCGAGCACCCAATAGGCGCTCAGCCAGCGCAGGCCGGTCGGGTCGATGAAGGCGCTGAACACCCAATAGGAGGACAGCACGCCGACCATGAACATGCCCTCGATCAGGCTGGTCAGGCTGGCGTGCTTGCGCGGGCTATCGGTAACGAGCCCGATCATCGAATAGACGACGACCTTGGCAACGGCAAAGGCCGCTCCGACCATCGCGAAATGCAGTCGCGCGATATCGAAGCTCTGGCCGAGCGGCATGACCGCGCACGCCGCGAGTGCGACGATCAGCGCGATGACGAGCGAATTTTTCAGGCCGACGCGCGGCAGATAGCTGGCGGTGGCGAAGGACACGACCGCGATGGTGATGTCCTTGAAGCCTTCGAGCGTGCTCGCCTGCGGCTTGGTCACGTCGAAGCTGGAAATCGACTGGAGGATCACCGTGCCGACGCTGTTCAGCAGCATCGCAAAGGCGACATAGGTCAGGATCAGTGCGGCGATCAGCCGGGTACGGGCCATGGTCATCGCTCACCCTTCTGCCAAAAAGAGGGGTGGCCGCGAAGAGGCCGCGGCCACCCAAGGGGAGGGATGGATCAGAATTTATAGGCCGCGCTGAACCGGAACGAGCGGCCGAGGATCGGACGCGCGTTGATCACCCCGGCGCCCTGCGAGCCGATGACCCGCGGATTGCCTTCGGTGAGCCCCACCTTGTCGGTCAGATTATCCGCGGTCACCGCGAATTGCAGCGCGCGATTGACGTCGAAGGTGATGCCCGCGTCGATCTTGAAATAATGCGGCAGGTTCTGCTGGTTTTCGGGATCGGAGAAGCGGTCGCCGACATAGGAGAAGGTCGAATAGACCGAAACCTTGCTGTCGTCGCCGAACTCGAAATCATAGGAGGGCGTGACGCGCCATTGCCACTTCGGCTGGCGCTGCACGCGGTTGCCGGTCAGGTCGACCGTCCCGCCGCCCGAGAAGAAGTCGCGGTATTTGGCGTCGAGCCAGGTACCCGAAAAGGCGATGGTGAAATCGCGCGTCGGGCGCAACGCACCTTCGAGCTCGAGACCGGTGCTGCGCGCGCCGCCGACCGACGCGATCGGCGCGCCGTCGGTGATGACAGAGGTCGACAGTCCCTTGAACTTGGTGTGGAACAGCGTCGCATACAGCGACAGCATGTCGGTCCGCACCTTCAGCCCGCCTTCGAAATTGTCGACGCGGGGCGAGACGAAGATGCCGTCGCGCAGATTGTCGAAGAAGGGGTTGGTGTTGCCGCGATTGTAGCGAACATAGGCGGCGACCGTCGGCGAGAAGTCGTAGTTGAGACCCGCCGTCCACGACCATGCGCCCTTCTTGTACGCGAGCGTGCTGAAGGTGCCGTTGAGGACCGCCGTGCCGTTGTCGTAGAGCGTGTCGTCGTCGCCGTCGACATTGACCCCGAAATCATTGTTTTCGAGCGTCCCCGTCGCCTTGTAATGCTGGTAGCGCAACCCCGCGTCGAGCCGCAGCTCGGGGGTCAGCTGAAACTCGTCGACCGCATAGAAGGCATATTCGCGGCCGTCATAGGCGGCGTTGACGTTGAAGGTCGACCCGCCGGTAAAGCCGCGCGTCGTCGCGACTTGCCCGTTGGCGAGCACAAGGTCGAGAACCCGGCCGTTATTTTCCGCCGTGATCAGCCGGTTATTGCCGAGGTTCCACTGGTCGTTCGACGAAAAGTCGGAGAAATAGGCGCCGACGGTGAACTTGTTGCTGCCGCTGTCCCATTCGACCGCAAGGTCGTTGGTGAAATCCTCGATCTGCTTCCGGACGATCCAGGTGCCGGCGAGTATCACCTGCTGCGCGCCGGGGTTGGCGACCGCATCGCCGCCGTTGACATAGGTCAGGCTGCCGATCGTGCTGCCGAGCGAAGCGGCATAGTCGGCGGCCGACATCGCCGAGCTTGCCGGGACGAATCCGGTCGTGTCGGCATCGCCCTTCAGATAGCTCGCGCGATAGCGCAGGTTGATGCCGTCGCCGAGTTCGTAATCGAAATTGGTGCCGAGGTTGACCAGATCGGCGCCGCGCCCGTCGCCCAGGTCGGCGCGCTGGCCGTCCTGGAGCAGCGCGAGGCGCGTTTCGGGTCCGGCGAGCGCGCCGCTGCCCGGATCGATATTACCGAACTGGCTGATCTTGTTGCCGTCCTGGATCACCGGGATCGGCAGCAACCACTGGCCATGATCGTTCAGATAGCGGGCAAAGACGAGGATCGAGCCCTTGTCGAGTTCGTGCCGGACATTGGCGGTGATCTGTCCGCCCTTTTCGGACGTGAAGCCCGGATTGCGGATGCCGTGGCCGCTCGCATAATATCCGCCGACCATGAAGCTGGTATTCTCACCGAGCGGGCCGGAGAGCAGCATGTCGCCGCGCATGTCGCCATAGTCGGTGATGCCGGCCTTCACCAGGCCTTCGAAGTCGGGGCCGCCCTCTTTCTGGACGAAGTTGATCGTCAGACCCGGCTGGCCATTGCCGAACAGCGCGCCGGTGCCGCCGCGAACCGCCTCGACCCGCTCGATGGTCTCGTCGATGCGGATGAGCTGGCTGTTTTCGAGGAAGGACAGCGTCGGGGGCGAGAAGAAGGGGACACCCTGCGTCGTCAGCGTCACGAACTCGGCGTCGCCGCCCGACGGGTAGCCGCGCACGAAGACGTTCGCGCCATTCTGACCGCCGGAGCTTTCGGCCGAGACGCCGGGGATGACCTTGAACAGGTCGGCGGTGCTGTTCGGCGCCGCGCGCGCGATCGCGTCGGCGTTGATATTGGTCACCGCAAAGGCCGCGTCCTGGCGGTTGACGCCGCCCCCGGCGGTGCCGGTGACGATGATTTCCTGGTCCGCGCCCGTGTCGTCCGATGCGGGCGCTTCCTGGGCAAAGGCGGCCGCCGGCAGGGCGGCGAGCGCGATAGACGACAGCAGATAGCTCGTCTTCAACATGGTAGTTCCTCCACTTTTCCTGGTCTGGTTTTCGGGCTCCCCGGCGCGGCCGCTCGCTGTTCTGTCGACAGGATGGTGCCGACCGTCAGGTCGCCGATGGCGGGAAGGTTGAGGTCGGCGTCGGGCAGCGCCTCTTCAGACCCGATGCCAATAGCCACCATGCCCGCCGCATGGATGGCCGTGATGCCGGCCCGCGCATCCTCGATGCCGATGCACTGGTCCGGCGCAAGGCCCATGCCGTCGGCACAGGCCAGGAAAATGTCGGGTGCGGGCTTTGCCGCCGCGACGGCACCCGCATCCGCGATGAAATCGAACTGGTCGGCGATGCCGAGCCGCCGGACGACGTCGGGGGCGTTGCGGCTTGCCGAAGCAAGCCCGATTCTGAGCCCCGCCCGCCGCAGCGCCGCGAACAGGTCGGTCACGCCGGGAAACAGATTGTCGGGCGAATAGGCGGCAAGTCGCGCGCGATAGATGTCGTTCTTTTCGGCGAGCATCGCCGCGAAGCGCGCGTCGTCGACGTCGCGGCCCGCGCCTTCGAGAATCAGCCGTAGCGAGCCTGCGCGGTCGACCCCTTTCAGCCGCTGGTTCGCGGCTCGGTCGAACGGCAGCCCATGCTTGTCGGCGAGCGCCTGCCACGCGACATAATGATCCTCGGCGGTGTCGGTCAGCACGCCGTCGAGGTCGAAGATCACGCCCTTCAGCACCGGCCGCGGCGCGAGGACCGGATCGGCCCCGACCGTCAGCGCGCGGCCGTGATCGAGGATCGCGAGCGGGTCGCCCGAGAGCAGGCGATAGGTGGCGCCTGCCCGATCGACCGCGACCTCGATCGTGCTGCCGCGCCAGCAAAGCCGGAAGCTGAAGCCGCGCCAGGCGTCGGGGAGCAGCGGGCGAAAGGCGGGGAGCGGCCCGTCGAGCGCCAGCCCGCCCCAGCCCTGTGCGAGCACGAGCCAGCTTCCCGCGAGCGCCGCCATGTGCAGGCCGTGCGAGGTGTTGCCGTGCCGGTTTTCGAGGTCGACAAAGGCGCATTCGGCGTGGAAATGCAGCGCGTGCTGCGCGTGGCCGAGCCGCGCCGCGGCGATGCCGAAGGCGACCGACGACAGCGTCGAATCATGCGCGGTGACACCGTCGTAAAAGGCGAGGTTGCGCTGCTGGCGCGACAGCGGCATCGACACCAGGTCCATCGCCATCGCCTGTACGACATCGCCCTGCTTGCAGATGCGGTGGCGGAACAGGATCATCGGATGATAGTCGAGGAGCAGCGGCCCGCGTTCGCCGAGCGGCTTGAGCCCGGGAAGTTCGGGCCGGCCGAGAAAGGCGTCGTCCTGAGGGTTGATGCCGGTTTCTGCATCGACCGGCAGCCACATCGCCTCTGCCGCGCGCCGCCATTCGGCGACCTCCGCCGTATCGAGGCCGATGGCGTCCGCCAGCGCGGCAAAGGCGCCGGGTGCCGTCCGGTTCAGCCAGTCGGCGGTATCGGCTGCATAGGTCAGGTGCCGCTTCGCGATCGCGTTGGTATAGAAATCATTGTCGACGAGCGCGGAATATTCGTCGGGTCCGGTGACGCCCGGCAGGCAGAAGGCACCGCCGCGCCGCGGGTCGAAATGGCCGATGTCGATCCATATCCGCGCGGTCTCGCACAGCATTTCGGCGGCATCGCGCCGCAACGCCTCGTCGCCGGTCGCCGCGACATACAGCGCGACCCCGTGCGCAATATCGCCATTGATATGATATTGCGCCGACCCCGTCGGATAATGCGCCGAACATTCGTCCCCGGCGATCGTGCGCCACGGATACAGCGCGCCTTTCGCATGGCCGATCGCCGCGGCGTGATCGCGCGCCCGATCGAGCTTTCCGATGCGATAGGCCAGCAAGGTGCGGGCCCGTTCGGGGGCCTGGAGGGCGAGAACGGGGAGCATGAAGGCTTCGGCGTCCCAAAACACATGACCTTCATAGCCTTCGCCCGACAGGCCCTTGGCGGCGATGCTGTAGGCGGGATTGCGGCTCGCCGATTGATGGAGCTGAAAGAGGTCGAAGCGCAGCGCCTCGGTCAGCGACTCGTCGCCGTCGATCGTCAGCGCGGCGCTGTGCCACAGGCGACCGGCCGCTGCGCGCTGCTGTTCGGCGATCGCGTCGAACCCCGGCGAGGCGGCCTCCGGTTCGGCCGGCGCACCGCGGGCCGAAGCGATATCGACGATGCGATCGATCTGTAGCGCCGTGTCCGCGGCCAGCTCGGCGCGGACGACATGGCCCGCATGCACCGCCGCGACCTGCGCGCCCGCGCTGACGACCTGCTGGCGATAGGCGAGCTCGATCCCGGCCTGCGCGAAGCGGGTGATCGCGGGCGTATCGCCGGGCGCGGCCGGCGCGACCGGCCAGGTAGATGGCAGCCGGGCCGAAATGCGCGGGTCGTCGGCGTCGGCGGCATCGCCGGCGGCGGATTCATGTCCATAGGTCAGCCATGCCTGCACCCGCGCCGCGAATCCGCAGGGCGTGATCTCCAGGCGCGAGGCGATCGTCGCGGCGCCGTCGAGCGGCACGATGCGGATCGCTGCGATCGCGATCTCGCGCCCGTCGGTCAGCCGCCACCGGGCGCTCCGATGGAGCTGGCCCGACGCAAGGTCGAGGTCCTGTACCGCGTCGACAAGCTCGGCGGCGGCAAAATCGACGGGGCGGCCGTCGATGTGCAATCGCAGCAGCAGCGGACTCGGGCATTTGATCCGCGTGTCGGTCGCGGTGGCATAGCCCGGAAAACTCTCATGATAGGAAAGCGGGCGGCTGACGAAAGCGTCGGGCAGGTAGCAGCACGGGGCGTCGGCGCATTCGTCGGCGACGCCCTCGACCCCGACGAGGCCGTTGGCGAGCGCGAACAGCGCGCGCGCCTGATCGCCGGCCGCGTCCTTGCCGCGCCGGACGAGCCGCATCGTGTCGGAATTGGTCCCGGATAGTGCCACCAGCGTCCTCACCCTGTCGCGCCTTGGCTGGCGCGTATTCTGAATGAGCGCATTTTCGGCAAAATGGTATCGATGTCAAGGTATCGATACCATTTGAAAATAAAGCTCTGGTTCGATTGGGATTTTCGAAGGTTCGGATCAGCTTTCCCGGGTAACCAGCTCGACCGGCATCGCGCGTGATTCGACCGGCTTTCCGGCTACGCGTGCAAGCACCTTCTGCGCGAGCAGCGCCCCCCCGAGCGCCCAGTCCTGGCGGATGCTGGTCAGGCTCGGCGAAAACAGGGCGGCGCCGGGCGAATCGTCGAAACCCACGACCGACACGTCGGCGGGCACCTCGCGTCCGGCGGCGCGCAGCGCCTCTATCGCACCCATTGCAATGGCGTCGCTGCATGCAAAGATGCCGTCGAAACCGGGCGTTCCGCCGGCGAGCGCCGCGGCGACCGCATCGCGCCCGGCCGCCACGGTGAAGGCGCAGGAAATCTCGTCGACGAGGGCGGCCCCCGATTCGGCGACGCGTTCGGCAAAGCCGCGCAGACGGTCTTCCGCCTCGCCGTGCATCGGCTCGCCGAGGAAAAGGAGGCGCCGGCGCCCGCGGCCGAGCAGATAGTCGGCGGCGAGCCGGCCGCCGGCGCGGTTGTCGCTGCCGACGACGATGCGCTCGGGCGGGCCGTGTTCGGCGCCCCACACGACATAGGGCAGTCCCGTCGCTTCGATCACCGATGCCGCATCGTCGTGCACCCCCTGGCCGAGCAGGATCACGCCGTCGGCGGACGGCGGGCAGTCGGAGAAGAGGTCGATGGTGGTCAGCACCATATTCTGACCCGCCTCCGTCAATTCCTGTAGAATCCCGCCGAGCAGAAGCAGCGGATAGGGCTCGCTCATCAACCGGTCGTGCGACGGGGTCATTTCGATCACCACCGCGATCGTCCGGCTGCGCTGCTGGCGCAGGTTGCGTGCCGAAACGTTGAGGCGATATCCCATGCGTTCGGCGGCTTCGCGGATTGCCTGGCGCGTGCTGTCCTTGACCGTCGAATGGTTCGACAGGGCGCGCGATACGGTGATCTTTGCGACGCCCAGTTCGCGCGCGATATCGGCCATTGTCGGGCGCGACGCCCCACCATCCCCGGCGCCGCGCGTCACGAGCGCGTCCGGCCGCGATGGTCGGCGGAGAG
>CAZSMB010000034.1:17478-22587 GCA_964607625.1 uncultured Sphingopyxis sp.
GCTGGTGGGGAGATGCGCGTGCCGAGGCCGCAACCGCATTTGGAAGAAGTTCTCGCGTCCGAACCCGGACCGCATATCGCCGCGCTTTTCGATTTCGACGGCACCATCATCGCCGGCTATTCGGCGACCGCGATGCTGCGCGAAAAGCTCCAGCGGCGCGAAATGTCGGTCGAGGAGATTGCCGAGACCGCGAACGTCATCGCGCAGCACAGCCTGGGCACCATCGGATTTTCGGGGCTGATGAGCGGCGCCGCCAAATTCATGAAAGGGGTCGAGGAGGAGAGCTTCGTCGCGTTCGGCGAGGAGCTCTACAAAAAGCATATCGCGCGCAAAATCTATCCCGAGACGCGCGCGATCATCGAGGCGCACCAGGCCAAGGGGCACCGCGTCGCGATCATTTCGTCGGCGACGATCTATCAGATCGAACCGACGGCGCGCGACCTAGGCATCGCCGACGTCAAATGCTCGTCGTACGAGATCGAGGACGGGGTCTTCACCGGCGGCATCATCCGGCCGCTCTGCTTCGGCGAGGGCAAGGTACTCGCGGCCGAGGAACTGGCCGCCGAATACGGCCTCGACCTCGATCAGAGCTTTTTCTATTCGGACAGCGACGACGATATCGAACTGCTGGAACGCGTCGGCAAGCCGCGCCCGCTCAATCCCAATATGAAGTTGAAGGCGATCGCCGACGAACGCGGCTGGCCGGTGCAGCGCTTTGCGAGTCGCGGGACGCCGTCGTGGGTGGACTATACGCGCACCATCTATGCCACCGGTTCGCTGGTCGGCGCCTTCGCCGCGGGCCTGCCGATCTGGGCGCTGACCCGCTCGCAACGCGAGGCGGTCAATTTCTCGATGGGGCTGTTCGGCGATTTCGCGACCGCGATCACCGGGGTCGAGCTGGAGGTCGAGGACGAGCGCCACCTGTGGTCGTCGCGGCCGTGCGTCTTCGTCTTCAACCACCAGAGCAAGGCCGACGTGATGATCCTGGCCAAACTCATCCGCCGCGACATGGGCGGGGTGGGGAAAAAGGAGATCAGGGACATCCCCATTTTGGGGAAGCTGATGGAATGGGGCGGCACGGTCTTCGTCGACCGCGCCGACGGCAAGAGCGCGATTCGGGCGATGGAGCCGCTGGTCGATGCGATCCAAAAGGACGGCAAGTCGATCTGTATCGCGCCCGAAGGCACACGCAGCCTGACGCCGAGGCTCGAACCGTTCAAAAAGGGCGCCTTCCACCTGGCGATGCAGGCGGGCGTGCCGATCGTCCCGATCGTGATCCACAATGCGACCGACGTGGCGCCGAAGAACGAATTCGTGATGCGCCCCGCGACGGTGCGCGTCACCGTGCTGCCACCGGTCGACACGTCGACGTGGCGCGTGGCGACGATGGCCGACCATGTACGCGAGGTGCGCGGCATGTTCCTGCGCGCGCTGGGGCAGGCGGAGGAGGAGGCCCAGGAGAAAGCGAAGGCGGCCGGAACGCCGCCCGCGAAGAAGGCGAAGGCCAAACGCCCGAAGAAGGCGGCCGCCAAGAAACCTCCGCCGCGCAAGGGAAAGGCGGCCTAGCGCATGAGTTCCCTCGTCGTTGCGAGCACAGCGAAGCACTCTCCAGCCATCGGCCCAGCGCTATGGCCGCGAGCCGCAGATTGCTTCGTCGCTCCGCTCCTCGCCATGACGAAAGGGGCATAGGATCATGGCCGACGGAACGCCCCGCGCGCCCGTCGCATTGCAAGCCGGTCCGGCCGAACGCCTCTACATCATCGACGCGCGCCACGGGGTCGAACGACGCGTGCTGCTCGACTGGCTCCATGCGACGGTCGCCCACCCGGACGGAGATGACGAGCCGGCATGGGTCAGCCTGTCGATCGCCGAGGGCGACCATGCGCTGGACCTGGACGCGCTCGCCGCCAGGCTCGCCGACGGCGCACCGCGAGAGATCGTGCCGCTGCGCGTCGCGTGGCGGATTCCAGGCTTCGAGCGTGACCGGGCGCTGAAATTCCGCCACCTTCTGTTTGGCGACCCGCGCCGGCCGGGGGCGCTGCGTGCGCGGTCGATCCTGCTGCGCGACCGGCGGCGGGCGCAGATACTGGTGGGGGAGGCGGCGACGCAGGACGCGCTGCGGGCGCGATTCCTGGACCAGACGGGGGGCGGGGACGGAGAAGGCGACGGACCCGAATTCGCCGGCTTCGTCGCGCGTCAGGCGGGCCTCGCGCTCGACGTGGCCGAGCGCGGCATCCGCGGTAGCCGCTACAAGGTTCCGCGCTTCGTTGCCGACAGCCTGCGCACCGATCCGAAATTCCGCGCGGGGCTCGCCGAATTGGCGACGAGCCTCGGGCGTCCGGTCGGCGACCTGTATCGCGAGGCACGGCCCCTGATGAAGGAAGTCATCGCGACACCGAGCGCGCTTTTCCTCGACCTGCGCGCGCGGCTCGACCGGATGATGTTCGGCGGCTACGAGCCGGAGATGGAGATCGATCCTGCCGCGCTCGCGAAGCTGCGCGCGGTGCTTCGCGAGCATCCGACCTGCATCCTGTTTACCCACAAGACCTATATCGACGGCGCGACACCCAGCCGCCTCGCCTATGAAAACGACTTGCCGATGCTGCACAGTTTCGGGGGCGCGAACCTCGACTTCGCCGTGATGGGCGGTTTCTTCCGTCGCTCGGGGATGATCTTCGTGCGCCGCAGCTTTCGCGACCAGCCAGTCTACAAGCTGGTATTGCGCCACTATATCGCGTGGTTGCTCGCCAAGCGCTTTCCGTTGAGCTGGGCCTTCGAGGGAACCCGCTCGCGGCTGGGCAAGCTAATGCCGCCCAAATACGGGCTGATGAAATATGTCCTCGATGCGGCCCATGCGACCGGGACGAAGGGCGTGAATTTCGTTCCCTTCGTGACGAGCTTCGACCTGATCCGCGATGTCGAGGAATATGCTGCCGAACAGACCGGCCGGACCAAGAAGCCCGAAAGCCTGTCGTGGTTCATCGGTTACATGAAGAGCCTGAAGGAACCATCGGGCCGCATCCGGCTCGACATCGGCGAGCCCGTCGTGATCGAAGAGGCGCCCGGTCCCGACGACAGGCGGGCGCTCGAACGCATCGCCTTCGCGGTCGCGGTCGAGGCGAACCGGGTGACGCCGCTGACCGTGACGTCGGTGATGTGCCTGATCCTGCTCGGCACCGCACCGCGCGGGGTGACCGAGGCGGAGATGCGGGCGACGATCGCACGTCTCGTCGACTGGGCGCGGACGCGCGGCATCCGCCTGTGCCGCGAACTCGAAAGCGGCGATGCGGCGGCGCTGCCCGCCACGCTCGACACGCTGGTCAGGGGCGGGCTCCTCACGCGCTTCGCGGCGGGCAGCGAGACGGTCTATTCGATCGAGCCCGCGCATCATCCGATGGCGAGCTATTACCGCAACATCATCGCGCACCATTTCCTCGACCGCGCGATGATCGAACTGGCGCTGTTCGCGCTGCGCGATGCCGACAGCCAGGATGCGACCGCGGCCTTCTGGGCGCAGGTCGACAGGCTGCGCGACCTCTTCAAATTCGAATTCTTCTACCCGCCCCGCGACGAGCATCGGGCGGCCATCGAGGTCGAACTGGCGCGGATCGATCCCGCCTGGGCGAAACGGCTGGCAAGCGGCGACCGCGGCGTGGCGCAGATCATCCGGCGCTGCCAGCCGATCGTCGGCCACGCGATCCTGCTGCCCTTTGCGGAGGCCTATTCGGTCGTTGCCGATCTGCTCGCCCGCGCCCAGCCGGGCGAAGCGGTCGACGAAAAGGCGCTGCTCGACGCCGCGCTCGTCGAGGGGCGGCAGGCCTGGCTGCTCCGCCGGATCAGCAGCGAGGCGGCGATCGGCAAGCAGCTCTTTGCCAACGGCCTGGCGCTGATGCGTCACATGGGGCTGGCCGAGACCGCGACGCCCGACCGCCTCGCGCGCCGCCGCGCGCTGCTCGCCGAATTGCGCGGGCTTTCTACCGTCATGGAAGCCATGCGCCTGTCGACGCTGGCGCTCGCCGATCGGATACCTACGGGAGGACAGGATGCTCAAACAGCTTAGCGCCCAGGACGCGCAGTTCCTCTATACGCAGACCGCGAACAACCTGACGCACATCATGGGGATCTATATCTACGATCCTTCGACCGCGCCGGGCGGTTTCGTGCGGTTCACGGATATTATCGCGCATGTCGAAAGCCGGGTGCACACCTCGCCGCTGTTCAAGCGCCGGCTCCATCGGCTGCCGCTCGATCTCGACCATCCCTATTGGGTCGAGGACGAACATTTCGACATCGAGGCGCATATGAGCCACGCGCGCCTGCCCGAACCCGGCGACTGGCGGCAATTCTGCATCGCGGTCGCGCGCTATTTCTCGAAGCCGATGGATATGAACCGGCCGCTTTGGGACATCTATATCATCGAGGGGCTCGACCGTATCCCCGGTATCCCGAAGGGCAGCTTCGCGATGCTCCACCGCGTCCATCACGCCGCGGTCGACGGCGCGTCGGGCGCGCATGCCTTTATCGCGATGAGCGATATCGACGCCAAGGGGACCCCCGCGATCCCCGACCCGCCCGAGGAGGATCTGGGCCGCGCCCCGTCCAGCGCGGAGGTTGCGACGCGCGCCTGGACCGCGTCGATGCAATCGCCGGTCAAGTTCATGAATGCGCTGCTCAAGGTGTCGCCTTCGCTGATGACCGCGGCGCGCAAGTCGATGCTGACCGACGGCGGGATGGCCGCCGGCGTTCCCGAAACGCGCTTCAACGCGCCCGTCGGCCCGCACAAGATGTTCGATGCGACCCGGGTCGCGCTTGCCGACATCGCAAAGGTGCGGGCAAAGGTGCCCGGCGCGACGGTCAACGACGTGATCCTGGCGACCTGTTCGGGCGCGCTGCGCACCTATCTTCAGGCGCATGGTGAATTGCCGAAGGAAAGCGTCGTCGCGGTCGCACCGATCAACCGGCGCGGCAAGGGCGGCAAGGCCGATAGCCCGGGCAACCAGGTGACCGCGATGAGCGTGCCGCTGCGCACCGACATCGCCGACCCGCTGAAGCGGCTCGCGGCGATCCGCGACTATACGGTGGAGGCAAAGGAAGCGAAGGCGGGGGTCA
>CAZSMB010000035.1:0-20563 GCA_964607625.1 uncultured Sphingopyxis sp.
TCGAGGCGGGAGAGGACAACCCCTTTTTCCAGATCGGCGAAACCAAATATGGCCGTCCGATCATCGTGCGCAGCTATGATCCCGCCATGTCGTTCGAGGATGCGGTGAAGCTGCTCTGTGTGTCGTTCGATTCGACGATCCGCGCGAACGCGGGAGTCGACCTGCCGATCGACCTCAAGATCCACGAGCGCGACGATTTCACGACGGTGCGCGAGCGGCGCTTCGAGCGCGACGACCCTTATTTCCGTCGCGTGTCGGAGGGCTGGGCCGAAGCGCTGGGGATCGCGTTGGCCGAATTGCCGGATTTTCATTTTTAGAGTGCGCCGCTCCCGCTCAGGCGGGGGCCGCTGGCGGTTTACGCAGCACCGAAGTGTCACGCCGACGACGGCCCCGCCTTCGCGGGGGCGACGACGCTATCGATTCTTCCGTCCCTCGATCAGCCCGTCGACCAGGCTGGGGTCGGCGAGCGTCGAGGTGTCGCCGAGCGACCCGAAGTCATTCTCTGCGATCTTGCGCAGGATGCGGCGCATGATCTTGCCCGAGCGCGTCTTGGGAAGCGCGGGGGTGAAGTGGATATGGTCGGGGGTGGCGATCGGGCCGATTTCGCTGCGCACCTGTTGCCGCAGTTCGGCGAGCAGGTCGTCGTTCGGGTCGATCCCGGCGTTGACCGTGACATAGGCGTAGATGCCCTGGCCCTTGATGTCGTGCGGATAGCCGACCACCGCCGCTTCGGCCACCTTGTCGTGAAGCACCAGTGCGCTTTCGACTTCGGCCGTGCCCATGCGATGGCCCGACACGTTGATCACGTCGTCGACGCGGCCGGTGATGCGCCAATAGCCGTCGGCATCGCGGCGGCAGCCGTCGCCGGTGAAATATTTGCCCTTGTAGGTCGAAAAATAGGTCTGAACGAAACGATCATGGTCGCCATAGACCGATCGCATCTGCCCCGGCCAGCTGTGCGTGATGCACAGATTGCCCTCGGCCGCGCCGCCGGTCTGTTCGTCGACGAGCACACCGCCCTCCGCATCGACGAGCTGCGGACGGATACCGAAGAAGGGACGCCCGGCGCTGCCCGGCTGCATCGCGTGGGCGCCGGGCAGGGTGGTGATCATGATGCCGCCGGTTTCGGTCTGCCACCAGGTATCGATCACGGGGACGCGGCCCTTGCCGACGACATCGTGATACCAGCGCCACGCCTCCGGGTTGATAGGCTCGCCGACGCTGCCGAGCAGACGGATCGACGAGAGGTCGTGCCGCGTCACATAATCGTCGCCCTCGCGCATCAGCGCGCGGATCGCCGTGGGCGCGGTGTAGAGGATGTTGACCTGGTGCTTGTCGACGACCCGCCAGAAGCGGTCGTGGTCGGGATAGTTGGGAATACCCTCGAACATCACGCTGGTCGCGCCGTTCTGCAGCGGGCCATAGACGACATAGCTGTGACCCGTGACCCAGCCGATGTCGGCGGTGCACCAAAAGACTTCGCCGGGACGATAGTCGAACCCGTACCAAAAGGTCGTCGCGGTCCACACCGAATAACCGCCGACCGTGTGCAGCACGCCCTTCGGCTTGCCGGTCGAGCCCGAGGTGTAGAGGATGAACAGCGGGTCTTCGGCGTTCATCGGCTCGCACGGGCAATCGGCGTCGACGTCGGCGGAGAGCGCGTCGTACCAATGATCGCGCCCTTCCTTCATCGCGACGTCGCCGCCGGTGTGTGCGATGACGAGCACCCCCTTCACCGCGACCTTTTCGAGCGCCTTGTCGACATTGGCCTTCAGGGGAATCGTCTTGCCGCCGCGCAGCCCTTCGTCGGCGCAGATCACCCAGTCGCTTGCGCAATCCTCGATCCGGCCGTGGATCGCCTCGGGCGAGAAGCCGCCGAAGATGACGCTGTGGATCGCCCCGATACGTGCGCAGGCGAGCATCGCGACCGCCCCTTCGGGCACCATCGGCATATAGATGGTGACACGATCGCCCTTATTGACGCCCAGCTTTTTGAGAGTGTTCGCCATGCGGATCGTGTCGGCGAGCAGCGCTGCATAGCTGATATGACGCGTTTCGCCGTCGGGGGCGTCGGGTTCGAAGATGATCGCGGTCCGTTCGCCGTTCCCTGCGGCGACATGACGGTCGAGCGCATTGTGGCACAGGTTCAGGACGCCGTCCTCATACCATTTGATGCTCACCGGGTCGTAGGACCAGTTGGCGATCTTCGTGGGCGGCACGATCCAGTCGATGCGCTTCGCCTGATCGGCCCAGAAGCCGTCGGGATCGGCGATGCTTTGCGCATAGAGGCGGTCGTAATCGGCCGCGCTGCAATGCGTGTTCGCTGCGGCATCGGCGGGAACGGGAACCAGCGGTTCGGAGGGGGGTAGGTCGGACACGTCAGCTTCTCCCGCTTTCGGTTTCAATCTCGTCGTCCCTGCGATACTCCGCGGCCCGCAAGTTTCAAGGGCAGCGCGCCCGATAGGGAAAGGATAGGCGATGACCGCGATCGGCAAAGAGGTGGGACGGCTGCTCGACGGGCTGGGTATCGACCGCAAGCTGTGGAGCGACGGGTCGATGCCGTCGGTTACGCCATTGACCGGCGAACGGATCGGCCTGGTCCGCATCGCCGACGCTGCGGCAGTCGACGTGGTGCTCGACACCGCGACGGCAGCGTTTCGCGCGTGGCGGCAGGTGCCGGCTCCGCATCGCGGCGAACTCGTCAGGTTGTTCGGCGAGGAACTCCGTGCCGCAAAGGACGATCTGGCGAAGCTCGTCACGATCGAGGCAGGCAAAATTCCGTCCGAAGGCGCGGGCGAGGTGCAGGAGATGATCGACATCTGCGACTTCGCCGTCGGCCTGTCGCGCCAGCTGTACGGCCTGACGATCGCGACCGAGCGCGCCGGACATCGGATGATGGAGGTCTGGCATCCGCTCGGGGTCGTCGGTGTGATTTCCGCCTTCAACTTCCCCGTCGCCGTGTGGGCATGGAACGCGGCACTCGCGCTCGTCTGCGGCAACAGCGTCGTGTGGAAGCCATCGGAAAAGACGCCGCTGACCGCGCTCGCGACGCAAGCGATTTTCGAGCGCGCGCTCGCGCGGTACACCGACGCGCCGGCGGGGCTGTCGCAGCTGCTGGTCGGCGGGCGCGAGCTTGGCGAGGCGCTGGCGGACGATGCGCGGGTGGCGCTGGTATCGGCGACCGGATCGACGCGTATGGGCCGATCGGTGGCACCCCGGCTCGCGCGCCGCTTTGCACGCGCCATCCTGGAACTCGGCGGCAACAACGGCGTGATCGTCGCGCCGTCGGCCGACCTCGACCTCGCGCTGCACGGGGTGGCATTCGGGGCTATCGGGACCGCCGGACAGCGCTGTACCACGACGCGGCGCCTGTTCCTGCACGACAGCATCTACGACGAATTCGTGGCTAGGCTGAAAGCGGCCTATGCCAGCGTCCCGGTCGGAAACCCGCTAGAGAAGGACGTGCTGGTCGGGCCGCTGATCGATGGGGCGGCCTATGAAGCGATGCGGCTGGCGCTTGCAGCGGCCGAACGCGCCGGCGGGGTCGTTCATGGGGGCGATCGCGTCGGGGAAGGCGAATGCTATTATGTGCGCCCCGCACTCGTCGAGATGCCCGGTCAGGTAGGACCCGTGCGCGAGGAGACCTTTGCGCCGATCCTCTATGTCATGCGTTATGACGACCTGGATGCCGCGATCCGGCTGCACAACGATGTGGCGGCAGGGCTGTCGTCGGCGATCTTCACCACCGACATGCGCGAGGCCGAGCGTTTCCTCGCGGCGAGCGACTGCGGCATCGCCAACGTCAACCTGGGCACGTCGGGCGCCGAGATCGGTGGGGCATTCGGCGGCGAGAAGGAAACCGGCGGCGGACGCGAGTCGGGGTCCGACAGCTGGAAATCCTATATGCGCCGCGCGACCAACACGGTGAATTATTCGGATGCGCTGCCGCTGGCGCAGGGAGTCAGTTTCGAAATCCAGAGCGGGAATTAGGGTCAGGATCCATAGAGGTCTGGGCGGCCCGCCACCCGTACCCCTCTGCAAGCGCGACCATTTGCCCGGCCGTCCCGACCGGTTCCCGCGTTCCATCTGTCAGAAACGCCAGCATCGCCGCGTCGTTTACGTCGACATGCGCGAGTGTGCGCTGGCCCGCAGGGGTGCGTGCGACCACGACGCCGGCTTTCGGGGCGCCGTCGCGGGCATAGAAGATCGTATAGCTTTCGATCGTCGCCGGGCCGGCATAATCCTGGACCAGCTCGGGTACTCCGCCGCGCTTTGCTTCGGCCTCGGCCTGATAGTCGAAATCCTGCGGGAATTGCGCCGCTGCGATCGGCTCCTTGCCCAGCACGATGCAGTGATTGTCGGTCGCGAAGCCGCCGTTGGCGAACAGGAAGCCATAGCGGCCTTCGCGGCGCAGGCGCTCGGTCATCGAAACGATCGCGTGGCTCATATAATTCGCGATCGGGCCGCCGCCGAAGGTCAGGCCGCCGAACACGGTCGCGGGCCGGTCGGCCGGCCAGCCGAGTATGCGGCGCGCCATCTTGGGTACGCACGGGAAGCAGCTGTAGAGTTCGACGCAGTCGAAATCCTCCGCGGTCATCCCGTTCAGCGCGAGCGTGCGGGCGATCGATGTTTCCATGCTGACGCTGCCGTCGTAACGGTCGCGGGCGAGGATGCTGGCGGGCTCCTTCGCCGCGGCCCCCATGCCGACATAGATCAGCCGGTCTTCGGCGATGCCGCGGCGGCGCGCTTCGGCGAGGCTCGCGACGAGGAACCCCGCGCCTTGATTGACTGACGAGTTGGCGACCATCAGCTTGGAATAGGGGAAGGCGATCGGCCGGTTGCGCTCGTTGACGTTCAGGATGTCGGCGGGCGTTGCGGGTTTACGGATCCATGCGCCCTCGTTGCCGGCGGCGACTTGCGAGAAGCGCGACCAGATTTCGGCGCTCTCGGCCTGGGCTTCGGCGAGGCTTTGGCCCCAGGCCGCGCGGGTGGCATTTTCATAGAGCGGGTAGACGTCGACCGGCGCGGAGAGGCCATGCCGCTGCGCATAGTCGGGCTCGCGCCGCGTCGCGACCTTGCGGATGGCATTATAGCTCTTGTCTTCGCCGCTCGCAGCCTTCGCGGCGCGGCCCGCGGCGGTGCGCAGCGCCTCGGCGCCGACGATCGCGGCGAGTTTGACCTCGCCCGCGCCGATGCGGTTCGCAGCTTCGTTGAGGAGGCGGACCGGGGTGTCGCCGTGCGGCGCCGCCGACTGATAATTGACCGTCGGGTTCGCGCCGATCGCGGCGGCGAGTGGGTCGCAAAGCTTGCCAAGACTGTAAAAGCTTATCTGGTCGACGATCGCGAGGCTGTCTATCTCGGCGAGCGGCACTCCGGCGTCCGCCGCCGCGCGCTCGAGTGCCGCGACCATCAGGCCGAGCGAGTCGAGGCCCTGGCCGGGATCGTCGGGGCGGTCGTTGACCTGCCCGACGCCGACGATGACGGGAATGCGCTCGGGATCGGTCGTCGCCATCATCAGCGCGCCTTCCACTCGGGCTTGCGCTTTTCGGCGAAGGCGCGCGGGCCTTCGCGGGCATCCTCGCTGCGCATCAGGGCAGCACGTTCGATCGTATTATGCTCCCAATAGGGCGCATCGGCGGCGATGCGGCCGTCCTGAATGCCGAGCGCGACGCGCTTCGACGCCTGTACCGAGAGCGGAGCATTGGCGGCGATCTTGTCGGCGAGCGCGATCGCGGTGGGCATCAGATCGGCGAGCGGGACGACGCGGTTGACGAGGCCGAACTGCGCGGCGCGCGCGGCGGGGATCGGGTCGCCGGTCAGCATATGCTCCATTGCGAGCTTGCGCGGCATCTGCTGCGCGAGGCGGAATGCGCCGCCCGCCGCGGCGAAGAGGCCGACCTTGACCTCGGGCAGCCCGAATTGCGCATGATCCGCCGCGACGATCAGGTCGCTCATCAGAGCGATCTCGCACCCGCCGCCAAAGGCGAAACCATTGACCGCGGCGATGATCGGCTTCGAGATCGGGTGCGCCACCATGCCCGCGAAGCCCCACGCCTGTTGCTCGGCATTGTCGGGCGCAAGACTTTCGCCGCGCGAGAGGGCGACCAGGTCGGCGCCCGCGCAAAAGCTCTTGTCCCCCGCGCCGGTAACGATGACGGCGCGGATTTCGGGATCGTCTTCCGCCACTTCGAGCGCGGTGCCGATGCCGACATGAACCGCGGCGTTGACCGCATTGCGCGCCTCTGGCCGGTTGATCGTGAGGATCAGGATATGGCCGCGGCGTTCGGTGAGGATGGTGGTGTCGGTCATCGCGAATCTCTCCCTTTCGGGCGAGTATCGCGGCAGGTTGACGTTTACGTCAACTGGAAAGGACGGCCGCGCACATAAGCTGTGCGCTCCCGCGAAGGCGGGAGCCCCTCACCGGCCGGTGCTATTTGAAACCGGCAGGAGATGGATCCCCGCCTGCGCGGGGATTCACCATTGTTGCAGGTTCCGTAAAATCAGATCGACTGGCCGGTCTTTGCCCAATCCGCCAGGAAGCCTTCGATGCCCTTTTCGGTCAGGACATGCTTGAACAGCCCCTTGATGACCGCCGGCGGCGCGGTCATCACGTCGGCGCCGATCTTCGCGGCTTCGAGGACATGGATGCCGTGACGAACGCTCGCTACGAGGATCTCCGTCGCGAAGTCATAATTGTCGTAGATCAGGCGGATGTCGGCGATCAGGCCCATGCCGTCGAAGCCATTGTCGTCGTGGCGGCCGACAAAGGGGGAGACAAAGGTCGCGCCGGCCTTCGCCGCGAGAAGCGCCTGGTTCGCTGAAAAGCACAGCGTGACGTTGACCATCGTGCCGTCGCCGGTCAGGGCCTTGCAGGTCTTGAGCCCGTCGATCGTCAGCGGCACCTTGATGCAGACATTGTCGGCGATCTTGCGGAGGATCTCGGCCTCCTTCATCATCGTTTCATGGTCGAGCGCGACGACTTCGGCCGACACCGGACCGTCGACGAGCGCGCAGATTTCCTTCGTCACTTCCTTGAAGTCGCGGCCGGACTTGGCGATCAGCGACGGGTTGGTGGTGACACCGTCGAGCAGCCCGGTGGCGGCGAGCTCCTGAATGGCGTCGATCTCGGCGGTGTCGGCGAAGAATTTCATCGGGTGCGCTTTCCTTTGGGAACGGTGATTCGGCATTGCGATACCCCCTACTGCCCTTTCGGCGCCAATGCGAGGGTGGGAAATTGCTGGCGTTCCATATTTGTTCCAGTTAAGCGATCCGCATGGCCAAAGCGAAACGTCAATATGTCTGCCAGAATTGCGGGGGCGTGAGCTATCGCTGGCAGGGGCAGTGCGCCGATTGCGGCGAATGGAACACGCTGATCGAGGACGTCCCCGAAACGGCGTTTTCGGCGAAGCATGACCTCAGTCGCGGCGGGCGGACGCTGGCGCTCGAAACGCTCGATGCCGACAGCCCGATGCCCGCGCGGATGCTGTGCGGTATCGCCGAGTTCGACCGCGCGCTTGGGGGCGGTTTCGTCGCGGGATCGGCAACGCTGATCGGCGGCGATCCGGGGATCGGCAAGTCGACGCTGTTGTTGCAGGCCGCGGGGCGGCTTGCGAAGACGGGCAGGTCGGTCGTCTATATCAGCGGCGAGGAAGCGGCAGCGCAGGTGCGGCTGCGCGCGCAGCGGCTGGGGCTCGGCGAGGCGCCGGTCGCGCTCGCGAGTGCGACCTCGGTGCGCGATATCCTCGCGACGCTCGATGGGCGGGGCGCCGATTTCGTCGTGATCGATTCGATCCAGACGATGCACAGCGACGTGATCGACAGCGCTCCGGGCACGGTGAGTCAGGTCCGCGCGAGCGCGCAGGAACTGATCCGCTATGCCAAGGACAGCGGCGCCGCGATCGTGCTCGTCGGGCATGTCACGAAGGACGGGACGATCGCGGGACCGCGCGTGCTCGAACATATGGTCGACACCGTGCTCGCGTTCGAGGGCGAGCGCAGCCACCAGTATCGCATCCTGCGCGCGGTGAAGAACCGCTTTGGCGGAACCGACGAAATCGGCGTGTTCGCGATGGGCGAGGAAGGGTTGGGCGAGGTGTCGAACCCTTCGAGCCTGTTCCTGACCGACCGCAGCCGCGACGTCCCGGGTTCGGTGGTCTTTCCAGCGCTCGAAGGGACGCGCCCGGTGCTTGTCGAGGTGCAGGCGCTGACCGTGCGGCTGGCGAGCGGCGCGACGCCGCGCCGCGCGGTCGTCGGTTGGGACAGCGGGCGCCTCGCGATGGTGCTCGCGGTGCTCGAAGCGCGCTGCGGGCTCCAGATGGGTGCGGCCGAAGTCTATCTCAATATCGCGGGCGGCTATCGCCTCACCGATCCAGCCGCCGACCTCGCGGTCGCCGCGGCGCTGATCTCCGCGTTCAGCGAGCGGCCGGTGCCGTCCGATGCCATCGTCTTTGGGGAATTGTCGCTGTCGGGCGAGGTGCGCCCCGTCGCGCACGACGCGCTACGCTTGCGCGAGTCGGCAAAGCTCGGCTTTTCAAGGGGATGGGGTCCGAAGGCGATGAAGGGTGTGAACGGGATCGATGTGACCGGTTTCGGCCGGCTCGGCGAACTCGTTGACCTGATGCTGGGGCGTGACTAGACCGGCCAGCGCCATCTTTTTCCGTTCGCCCTGAGCTTGTCGAAGGGCTGTTCTTTTCCTTGCGGGGAGAAAAGGACGGTGCTTCGACAGGCTCGGCACGAACGGATTATTGTATGACCTCTGGTTTGATCGCGGCACTATGGGAAGTCTGACGGCCATGGATATTGTCGTGCTGCTGCTCGTGGGCGGCGGCACGATCCTGGGCTTCTCGCGGGGGCTGGTGCAGGAGGTGACCTCGCTCCTCGCCTGGCTGCTCGCCATTCTTGCCGTGCGCTTCTTTCACGCGACGCTGACCGGCCTGATCGCCGATTATATCAGTGCGCCGGGCGGCGCCGCGATGCTGGCTTTCGTGCTGTTGTTCGGTGGCGTGTTCGCGATCGCGAAATGGGGATCGCGGGCCATGGGACAGCGCAGCCGCGCCTCGATCGTCGGTGGCTTCGACCGCGGTCTCGGGGCGGGGTTCGGCGCGGTCAAGGGGCTGGCGCTCGCCACCGTGCTGTTCATGGGAATCACCCTTCTTTACGACATCGGCTATGGCAATAGCGCGCGCCCGGCGTGGATGACGGGCAGCCGCACCTATCCGGCGCTGAATGCCACCAGCGCGGCGCTGAGCAAGGTAATCGCCGAACGCCGCGAGGACGCGCGCGACACCGAGGCAGCGGCCGCCGAAGCAGGTGCGGCGCGATGAGCGCGGCGCTCTATAATCGCGACATATTGTCGCTGGCTGTCGCAACGGCCGACTTTCCGCTGATCGAAAATGCACGCCGCGCTTCGCTGCGCGCGCCGCTTTGCGGCAGCCGGATCATTGTCGACGTCGATGCGGACGCCGACGGGCTCGTCTCGGCCGTCGGCCTGCATGTCGAAGCCTGCGCGCTCGGACAGGCTTCGGCGGCGCTCCTGGCCCGCCACGCCGCCGGTCGCAGCGCCGACGACTTGCGCGCGGCGCGCGACGCGATCGCCGGCTGGTTCGCGGGCGGGGACGATCCGCCCGACTGGCCGGGATTCGATCTACTCGCCGCCGCCCGCGACTATCCGGCGCGTCATGGCGCGATCCTGCTGCCCTTCGATGCCGCGGTCGCCGCGCTCGAAAGCAGGGAAGCGGGCGCATGAGCGGCTTGATCCTTGCCGCTGCGGTCACCGAACGTGCGGCCGAAACGCCGACCGATACCCTGCTGTTCGAAGGGGCGATCCTTCTCGGCGTCGCGACGCTGTTCGTGATGATCTTTCGCCGGCTTGGGCTTGGTGCGGTGCTTGGCTATCTGATCGCCGGTGCGCTCGTCGGCCCGCACGGGCTCGGGCTGGTCGGTGGCGGCGAATCCAAGCTCGCGATCGCGGAGATCGGCATCGCCTTTCTGCTTTTCCTCGTCGGGCTCGAATTGCATCCGCGGCGCCTGTGGGATCTGCGCAAGGCCATCTTCGGTCTCGGGCTCGCGCAGGTGGTCATCACCGGGCTCGTGCTCACCGCGCTGATCCTGCTGACGCAGGGGTTCAGCTGGCAGGCTGCGCTCGTTCTCGGCCTCCCGCTCGCGCTGTCATCGACGGCGCAGGTGTTGCCAAGCCTCAAAAGTTCGGGGCGGATCAACTCGCCTTTCGGGGAAAAGGCCTTTTCGATCCTGCTGTTCCAGGATCTTGCAATCGTGCCGATGATCACGATCGTCGCGGCGCTGTCGCGCGCGCCCGCCGACCCGTCGACCCCGCCGGGCGGGATGCTCGCTCTCTATACGGTGCTTGCGATTGTCGGACTGGTGCTCGCGGGACGTTTTGTCGTCAATCCGCTGCTTACCGTCATCGGCCGCTATGGCGAGCGCGAATTGTTCGTGGTCGTCGGCCTGCTCGTGGTGCTGGCGAGCGCCGCGCTGATGCACAGCCTGCATCTCTCGACCGCGCTCGGGGCCTTCATCGCGGGCGTGATGCTCGCCGATTCGCCCTATCGGCACGAGATAGAGGCCGATGTCGAACCATTCCGCCTGATCCTGCTCGGTCTCTTTTTCCTCGCGGTCGGCATGGTGCTGGACGTCAATGTCGTGCTTGCCGATCCGCTCCGCGTCCTTGGCCTTGCCGCGGGGCTCGTCGTGGTCAAAGTCGTCGTGCTGACCCTGCTCGTGCGGGCGTTCGGAAAATCCTGGAAGACCGCCCTCGGCCTTGCGCTTCTGCTCAGCCAGGGCGGCGAGTTCGGTTTCCTGCTTTTCACCCAGGCGCAGCAGGCGTTGCTGATTGCGCCGCAGGCGGCAAGCCTGTTCAGCGCCGTCGTCACGCTGTCGATGGTTTCGACCCCGTTCCTGATGCTTTTCGCGCGCAATCTGGAGTTTGCTCCCGACCGCGACGGTCCCGAGCTGGAAGGCCCCGACGAAGCGCCGCGCGGATCGGCGCTGGTGATCGGCTATGGCCGCTTTGGGCAGATCGTGTCGCAGATGCTGCACGCGGTGGATTGTTCGGTGACGCTGATCGACAAGAAGCCGAGCCAGATCGAGTTGTCGGGCCGCTTCGACACCAAGGTCTATTATGGCGACGGTCTGCGCATCGACCTGTTGCGACGGGCGGGGGCCGACGAGGCGCGACTGATCATCTATTGCATCGACGATGCCTCGGTCGACGCCGATACGCTTGCTCCGATCATCGAGGCCTTCCCACAGGCGAAGGTGCTGATGCGGGTGTTCGACCGCCGGCAATTGATGGCGATCGACGGGGCGGGGACGAGCGGTGCGATCCGCGAGGTGTTCGAAAGTTCGGTCGCGCTTGGCCTGATGGCGCTGGAACAGCTGGAAATCGACCCGCGCGAGATCGAGGATGTCGAAACCGCGCTGCGCCAGCTCGACGAGACGCGGCTTGCGGCGCAGATGGACGAGGGCGACCTGTCGGCGGGCCGCGACCATCGCTTCAAGCCCGGTGGCGGCCGCGAATCGGCGAGCGTGCTCGAAACGCTGCGCCAGCGGCGGCAGGCCGCGAAGCTGGCGCGCGACGAAGAGGAAACGATGCAGGCCGCGGACCCGAGGCCGTCGTCAGCCGGCTGACGCCGCGCCGTCCAGAAAATCGGCCACCATGTCGAGGCCATAGTCTTCGGTCACGAAACTGCGCCCGATGCCGCGGGTCAGGATCAACGGCAGCTTGCCGCCCCGTACTTTCTTGTCGTGCGCCATATGCGCCGCCAGCGCCGCGCCGCCCGAGTTGACCCCCGCGCTCGCCAGGCTGTGCGGCAGGCCGACACTGGCAAGATGGTCGCGTACACGCATCGCATCCTCTGGCGGGCAAAGGCCGCAGTCTGCCGAAAACCGGTGCGCCAGGACCATCCCTGCGGCAACCGCTTCGCCATGGAGCAGGCGATCCGAATAGCCGGTTTCCGCTTCGAGGGCGTGGCCGAAGCTGTGGCCGAGATTCAGGAGCGCGCGGACGTCCTGCGTTTCGCGTTCGTCGGCGGCGACGATCCGCGCCTTTGCCGAAACGCTGTGCGCGATCGCCTTGTGCCGTGCGCCGCTGTCGCCCGCGAGCAGGGCGGCGCCGTTCGTTTCGCACCAGGCAAAGAAATCGGCGTCGTCGATCAAGCCATATTTGACCACTTCGGCATAGCCGGCGGCGAGTTCGCGGCCCGGCAGGGTCGAAAGCGTCGTCGGATCGATCACGACCAGCGCCGGCTGGTGAAAGGCGCCGATCAGATTCTTGCCCGCCGCGACGTTGATCGCGGTCTTGCCGCCCACGCTGCTGTCGACCTGCGCGAGCAGCGTGGTGGGCACCTGCACGAACGAACAGCCGCGTTTGACGATGCTGCATGCGAAACCCACGAGATCGCCGATCACGCCGCCACCCAGCGCGACCACATGATCGCCGCGTTCGACGCCTTCGCCGATCAGCCACTCGGTCAGGCGCGCGAGCCCGTCCCAGCTCTTCGTGCTCTCTCCGGCGGGGAGGACAAGCGAGGAGAAGGAAACCCCCTCTGCGGCGAGCGAAGCGCCGACACGGGAGAGATAGGGGTCGGCGACATGCGTATCGGTGACGATCATCGTGCGCGGGCGTCCGAGCAGCGGTGCAACATGCGCGCCAATGTCCGCGAGCAGCCCGTCGCCGATCACTATGGGGTAGCTGCGTTCCCCCAGCTCGACCGTCAGCTTTTCCATGTCGGATCTTCCCATTGCGCCAGAGCCTCCAGTATCGCGCGCACCGTTTGCTCGTGCGGATTGCTCGCCGAACCGACGCGCAGATGCGCCTCGGCATAGATGGGATTGCGCACGGCCGCGAGCTCGCGCAGGACAGCGCCCGGGTCGCGATCCTTGAGCAACGGGCGGTGGCTGCGGCGTCCGACGCGCTCGACGAGCGTTGGAATGTCGGCATCGAGCCAGATACACAGACTGTCCTGCAGGATCAGCGCGCGGGTCTCGTCGTTGATGAAGGCACCGCCGCCGGTCGCCAGGACCAGCGGCTTCCCGGCCAGCAGCCGCGCGATGACCCGGCGTTCGCCATCGCGGAAATGCGCCTCGCCGAACTTCGCGAAAATGTCCGAAATCGTCATGCCGGCAGCGCGTTCGATCTCGTCGTCGGCATCCGCGAAAGCCATGCCCAGGCGCTGTGCCAGTCGCCGTCCGATCGTCGACTTGCCCGCACCCATCAGGCCGACGAGCACGATCGGCCGCGAACGGATCGCGGGATCGATGGCCGGGGCCGGGCTTTTCGGGTTTCGCCGCATGATGCGCGCGGCTATACCGCCCGAAGCGCGCGGGACAATGGTTTTCGGCGCGACGATGTAACCAAGGGTCGCCGGGATATTGCGCAATCAAGACAGATCGGGGAAAGGCCGCTGGGTCGGGCGACTGATCGTGGCGGCCTTGCTGCTTGTCGCCTTCGGACTGTTGCTATTGTTTCTGGGCCGGCCGATCGAGCCGACGATGATTGAGGTGGATGTGACCGACATGATTGCCGCAGGGGCACCCCAATGAGGGCCAGGTCGCTCGCGCTGACGCTCGCCCTGTCGGGCAGCGCGCTCGCCGCGGCGCTTGTCTTGCCCGTGGTTGCGCAGGAATCGTTGCTCCCCGAGGGGTTCGGGAACCCGCCAGAGGCACCCGCACCGGCCCCCGCTCCGACGCCGGCCCCTTCCGCTCCGACCCCGACGCCGGCGGCGCCCAGGCCGGGCGGACCGGCCGTGCCGACGGTTGCGCCGACGCTCGGCGCACCCGCCGACGCCGCCGACACCGACGATGGCGAGGAGGCGGAAGAGGAAGAGGACGGCGCGCTGTCGAGCCGCCTCAAATACGACCTGCCCCCGGGCGCACGCCGCCTGCTCACACGGATCGGTCCGCTGACTCCCGAAACCGGCGGCATGGCTCCCGATGCGTTCGGCGCGCGCGGTCAATATGCCGCGGCCATCATGCGCAACACCGACGGCCGGCTCGCGTCGCGCTGGGCGCAAATCCTGCTTCGCCGCGCGCTCCTGTCGGCGATCGATACGCCGAAGACGATCAACGGCGCCGACCTGGCCGCCGATCGCGCGGCCCTGTTGCTGCGGATGGGCGAATCGATCGGCGCGCGGTGGCTCGTGCAGTCGGTCGATTATGACCGGGCAAGCAAACGGCTGGTCTCGGTGGCCCAGCAGACCTATCTTGCAACGGCGGATCCCGCCGGCTTGTGCCCCTATGTCCCGGCGGGCCTGGCACATGGCGATCAGCAGAGCTGGCGCCTGGCCGCCGCGATCTGTTCCGGACTGTCGGGCGACGCCGGCCCTGCCGGCTGGGCTATCGGACGCGTCCGGTCGAGCGGCAAGATCGCGAATTTCGACATTTTGCTGGCGGAGCGCGTTCTTGGTGCCACGGGCGCAGGGCGTCGATCGACGACGATCGAATGGGATAATATCGAGCGGCTGACCAGCTGGCGCTTCGGCATGGCGACCGCGACCTCGGTCGGCATCCCGGAAAAGCTCCGGGCGTCCGAGCCCTTCTATATGCGTGGCTGGACGGTGCTCGCTCCGATGACCGACATGGCCGATCGCATTGCGGCCGCCCCCGACGCAGCGGCGCGAGGCGTGCTGTCGAGCGAGGCGTATGTCTCGTTGCTCAGCGCGGCGTCGAGCGAAGCCGAACCCGCTGCACCGCTGGCGGCACGCGCCGACACGCTCCGCGATGCCTTTGCGGCATCGGCGGCGGCAGATCGCTATGCGGCGATGCAGTCGATGTGGAATGCCGAGGGCGATACGTTCCATCGCTATGCGGCGCTGATCGCCACGGCCCGCGCCGCCGCGGCATTGCCGACGGGGACAGTGGTCGGCGACGATCCCTGGCAACTCATCGGCTCGATGCTCGCTGGCGGTTACGATCGCAACGCGATGAACTGGGTCCCGCAGGTGGATGTCGGAAGCCACGCCTGGGGCGTGCTCGCGGTTGCGTTGCCGAGGCCGCTCAACGGCACCAGCGCGGGGCGGATCGGCGAATTCGCCGGTGGCGACGACAGTGCGGACCAGCTCCGTTCCAAGCTGCTTCTTGCGGGGCTGGCCGGCCTCGGGCGGATCGATGCAGGCGCGGCCTCTTCGGCGGCGCAGGACCTGGGGGTCGATCTCGGCAAGCAGACTCGCTGGACGCAGGCTATCGAGGCCGCCGCAGACCGCCGCGAGCCGGGCATGGTCGCGTTGCTCGCGGCAACCGGGATGCAGGGCGACTGGTCGAAGATCCCGCCCTATCATCTCTATCATATCGTTCGCGCGCTGCGCGACGTCGGGCTGGAAGCCGAAGCGCGGATGATCGCCGCCGAAGCGTTGGTGCGTGTCTGACGGTGTGCCCATGGACGGGCGGCGGTCATGCAGTCCATGAGGGACGCGGCGCTGATCGATCGCTTCCTCGAAATGATGGCGGCAGAGCGGGGCGCTTCGCGCAACACGCTCGCGGCCTATCGCCGCGACCTCGATCAGGCGGCACGGCTCGCCGATGGGCGTCTGGCCCAGGCGGACACGGCCTTGCTGCGCAAGATCATGGCCGATTATCGCTCGCTCGCGGCCAGCAGCGCGGCGCGCAAATTGTCCGCGCTGCGGCAATTTTTCGCATTCCTGCTCGATGAAGGCGAACGCGCGGACAATCCGGCGCTGGATATCGCGCGGCCGGCAACGCGGCGGCCGCTACCGCGCGTCCTGACCCACGACGATGTCGAACGGCTGTTCGCGCAGGCCGGCGAAGAGGCCGATGGCGAAGCGCCGCCGGCCGCCGCCGTTCGGCAGCTCTTGTTGCTCGAACTCCTCTACGGCTCCGGGTTGCGCGCGAGCGAACTCGTCTCGCTGCCCCGGCGCGCGGTCGCTGGCGAGCGCGCCTTTCTGATCGTCCGGGGCAAGGGCGACAAGGAACGGCTTGTGCCGCTGTCCGAACGCGCCCGGACGGCGCTCGACCGTTGGCTGCCGCTCGCGGGCGACGCCTCCCCCTGGCTCTTTCCGTCGGGGAAGGGGCATGTGTCGCGCGTCCGCCTGTTCCAGCTTCTGCGCGAACTCGCCGCGCGGGCCGGGCTCGACCCGACCGCGATCAGCCCGCACGTGCTGCGCCATGCCTTCGCCACGCATCTTCTCGAAGGCGGTGCAGACCTGCGCGCCTTGCAATTGATGCTCGGCCACGCCGACATCGCGACGACCGAAATCTATACCCATGTCGATAGCCGCCGCCTCGTCGAGCTGGTCAACCGCCGTCATCCGCTGGCGCGGATGGACCGCTCGGCAGGCGTTGACGTCGAAGCGCCATCCGCCTAGCGATTCCGCATGACAGCCTTTCTGGATTTCGAAAAACAGGTCGCCGCGCTCGATCGGCAGATTGCCGAGCTGCGCGATATGGGGGACGACCCCACGCTCAATATCGAACAGGATATCGCCCGGCTCGAGGCGAAATCGTCGAAGATGCTACGCGACATCTATGCGAAGCTGACCCCCTGGCAGAAGACGCAGGTCGCGCGTCACCCCGACCGGCCGCATTTCAAACATTATGTCGCGGGCCTGTTCGACGACTGGATGCCGCTCGCAGGTGATCGCAATTTCGGCGACGATCAGGCGATTCTTGGCGGGCTTGCCCGCTTTCGCGGTCGCCGCGTGATGGTCATCGGCCATGAAAAGGGCGACGATATCCCGTCGCGCATGAAGCATAATTTCGGCATGGCGAAGCCCGAGGGGTATCGCAAGGCGATCCGTCTGATGCAGCTTGCCGATCGCTTCGGCCTTCCGGTCGTCACGCTGGTCGATACGTCGGGCGCCTTTCCGGGCATCCAGGCCGAGGAACGCGGGCAGGCGGAGGCGATCGCACGGTCGACCGAGCAATGCCTCGCGCTCGGGGTGCCGATGGTTGCCGCGGTGGTGGGCGAGGGCGGTTCGGGCGGGGCGATCGCGCTGGCGGCCGCGAACCGTGTCCTGATGTTCGAACATGCGGTCTATTCGGTGATCTCGCCCGAAGGCTGCGCATCGATCCTGTGGCGCACGTCCGACAAGGCGCCCGAGGCCGCGGCGGCGATGAAAATGTCGGCCGACGACCTGCTGGGCCTGAAGGTCATCGACCGCATCGTTCCCGAGCCGGTGGGCGGGGCCCATCGCGCGCCCGAAATCGCGATCCAATCGCTCGGCGACGCAATCGCGAGCGAACTCGATGGGCTCGCCGGCCTGCCGCGCGACGCCTTGCTCGCGGCGCGCGAAGAGAAATTCCTTGCGATGGGGCGGGGCTGACCCCCGCCGCTTTTCGGAACCCGATCGCTTCGGTTCGCGTTCCCTGATCGGACAGGTGGGCGGCCTTCGGGGTTGCTCACCGATAATCAGGGGATAGTTTCTTGCGAAACAGGACGAAGGGAGGCGTGCCGATGGGCCGTATGACGACGACGATGGCGCTGGCAGCACTGGCGGCGGGCTGTGCGACGGCTGGAACCGGCGGGCTCAGCGAAAGTGCCGAGGCACGGACCAAGACGATCCGGACCGCGACCAGCATCACGGCGGCCGAACGCCAGCAGGGCGCCGAGGCCCATCCGCAGTTGCTCCAGGAGTTCGGCGGCGCCTATTCCGGCCCGCAGGCGGCCTATGTCACGCGCGTGGGGCAGACTATCGCCGTCCAGTCGGGCATGTCGAACGCGCGCGGCGACTTCACCGTCACGCTGCTCAACTCGCCGGTGAACAACGCCTTCGCGATTCCCGGCGGCTACGTTTATGTTACCCGTCAGTTGATGGCGCTGATGAACGACGAGGCCGAATTGGCCGGCGTTCTGGGTCACGAAGTCGGCCATGTCGCGGCGCAGCATAGCAAGAAGCGGCAGAAGCAGGCGACGCAGAACAGCATATTGGGCGTGCTCGGTGCGGTTCTCGGCAGCGCGATCGGCGACAATGGCGGCCTGCTCGGCACATTGGGCGGCTTCCTGCAAAATAATGCCATGAAGGCGGCGCAGCTTGCGACGCTGGGCTTTTCGCGCAGTCAGGAACTGGAGGCCGATCAACTCGGCGTTCAATATCTGAAGAGCGCGGGTTATGATCCGATGGCGCTTTCTACCGTCCTTGCGAGCCTGGCGAACCAGACCAATCTCGAGGCCCAGCTGGCGGGCGGCGATGCGCGGGCGATTCCCGAATGGGCGAGCACCCACCCAGACCCGGCCTCGCGCGTGCGCAATGCGCAGCAGCTTGCAAGCCGCTATGGCAGCGGCGGAGTACGCAATGCCGACGCGTTCATGGCCTCGGTCGATGGCGTGCTCTATGGCGACGACCCCGCCCAGGGCGTCGTCGAGGGACGCCGGTTCCTCCACCCCGATCTCAAACTCGCTTTCACCGTGCCCAACGGCTACGGCATGCAAAATGGCACGACCGCGGTCAGCATCAGCGGCAACGGCGGGCAGGGAGAGTTTTCCACCGCACCCTATAGCGGTGACATGAACGCCTATATCGCGTCGGTACTGAAGAGCGTGGGGGGCGACGCCAACCTGACTCCCGGCACGATCCAGCGTACCACGGTGAACGGAATTCCGGCCTATTACACCACGGTTCGGGCGAACAGCCAGTCGGGGCAGGTCGATGTGACCGTCTTTGCCTATGAATTTTCGCGCAGCAGCGCCTTTCACTTCGTGACGCTGGCAAAGGCGGGCGGATCGGGCACCTTCAATTCGATGTTCGGCAGCCTGCGCCGCCTGAGCGCAAGCGAAGCGGCGGCGATCCGGCCGCGGCGCGTCGATGTCGTGACGGTGAAGAGCGGCGACAGCGTCGCGAGCCTGGCGCGGCGGATGGCCTATGGCAAATACCAGTCCGAGCGGTTTCAGGTCTTGAACCGCCTGGCGTCCAACAGCCGCCTGACGCCGGGCCAGAAGGTCAAGCTGGTCGTTTACGCCGGCCGCTGACACGAAAAAGGGACGGTGGAAGACCACCGTCCCTTCGTCAACTTTGCCGGCGAACCGGCGAAAAGCTGCTTACTTGAGCTCGTCGCCCACCTTGTTGAAGGTGTTGCTCACGCCTTCGCCGACCGAGGTCATCGCAGCGATGCCGGCAACGGCGATCAGAGCGGCGATCAGGCCATATTCGATGGCGGTCGCGGCCTTGTTGTCGCGAACGAACTTTTTGATGAACTTCATGTCTGGTCTCCTGATAAGTCACTTACCCTGTTGACGGTCTGGTCAAGTCAACGACACTCGATCTACGGCGAATTGGTTTTGAAACTCTTAATGGCTCCGGCACTTTCCGATGGCGGCTGTCCCAATTCGGGCAGGCGGCTACATCGCATCTTCGGCTGCAGTCGACACGTTGGTCCACATGTTAATGGCCGCGGTCCCGAAATTGCTTACGGCCCCGACGGCCGCCAGAAAGATAAGGGCCAAAAGCAGCCCATATTCGACGGCTGTTGCGGCCCTGGTCGACCGCATCAGCCCGGCAATCATCTTCATTGTTCCGCCCCTGACTGAAGTTATAGTTCCCGAGGCGTCGAGGATCGCACAGGAAAGTTAACAATTTGACCGTTTCGCTTCCCCCTGAATCGCAAGAAAAATCCCTGATGGTGGTCGCTGTCGCGCTGGTCGACGGCGATGGTCGGCTGCTGGTGCAGCGCCGGCCGGAGGGCACGTCGATGGCGGGCTTGTGGGAGTTTCCGGGCGGCAAGATCGAAGTCGGCGAAACCCCCGAAGCCGCGCTCGTCCGCGAACTCCGGGAGGAACTCGCCATCGACGTCGAGGCGGCGTGCCTGGCGCCCGCCTGCTTCGCGAGCGACCGGATCGGCGACCGGCATCTTCTGCTGCTTGTCTATGCGTGCCGCAAATGGCGCGGGGCGCCGCGGGCCGTCCACGCGAGCGAGTTGCGGTGGGTCCGTCCGGTCGATCTCTATGCGCTCGACATGCCGCCCGCCGACCGGCCGCTCATCGGCCTGCTGGAGGCGCTTCTATAAGCCTGCGCGCCCGACCTTAAGGTTCCTCGCCGTCGCCCCGGGGCTTCAGCGCGTCCGCCAGGGAGGCCGTCCCGCTGCCCCGCCGCGCCGGGCGTGGTTGGTCGGGATGGGGGGCCCAGCCGCTGAAATGGACCAGGCGGAATTCCTCCGCAATGCGGCCGTCGGGATCGGCCTGCGCCGAATAGGCGGCGGCTATTCGCGCGGCTTCTTCGCGGGTCAGCGGTGGCGGGGCCGGAAGCAAGCGGTTCGCCAAGCCTGCGGCCCGAAGGTCGCGGACCAGCGCGAACCAGTCGCCATAGCGCACCGTCAGCGCCTCGACATCGACGACGGGCATGGTGAAGCCGGTTCGTTGCAGCAGGTTGCCCATCGCCGAAAGGTCGATTTGCGGGTGCATGCGCGCGATCGGGCGCACGCCGTCGGCCATGATCGCGCGGCGATGGCGTTTCAGGCTTCCGTCGCCGACGAACGCCCCGAGCAGCAGCCCGTCGGGGGCAAGAAGCGCGTGGAGCCGGACGAGCGCGCCGGGAACGTCGTTCACGCTGTCGAGCCCGCCGGGCCAGACGACCAGGTCGAAGCTGCCGAGGGGCAGGTC
>CAZSMB010000035.1:20663-22387 GCA_964607625.1 uncultured Sphingopyxis sp.
TGCTTCACAAGTCCGCTATGGCGATCGATCCGGACCCGGGCAGGGCTGTGCATTCGCTGCGCTTCCTGCGCGGGGCGGGGCGCGCGATCGTCGACTATGCGCTGCCGCCGCGGTGCCCGGCATGCGGAACGATCGTTGGCGCCGACCGCCAATTCTGCCTCGACTGCTGGTCCGGCCTTCATTTTCTCGACGGTCCGGCCTGCATCCGCTGTTCGATGCCGCTTCCGCTCGCGCAGCCGGTCGGCGATCTTGAATGCGGCGCCTGCCTGGCCGATCCGCCGCCCTTCGACGGCGCTCCCGCCGCGGTCGCTTATGGGGCTGCGGCGCGCACCGTTGCGCTGCGGCTCAAATATGGCCGGCGACTCGGCCATGCGCGGTTGATGGCGGGATTGATGCTTCGTCCGCTGCGGCGACTCTGCGAAAGTGGCGAGGCTCCGGGTGCCGCCCCTCTGCTGGTGCCGGTTCCGCTGCATCGCTGGCGGCTGTGGTCGCGCGGCTTCAACCAGGCGGGACTGGTGACCGACGAACTCGCGCGGCTGAGCGGCTTTGCGCGCGATCCCGATCTGCTCCTGCGCAAGAAGGCGACGCCGTCGCTGCGCGGCAAGGGCCGCCGCGAGCGCGAGCGTGTCGTCGCGGGTGCTTTTGCGCTCGCGGCCGATGCGAAGTCGCGCGCGGCTGGGCGCCACCTGATCCTGATCGACGATGTGCACGCCAGCGGCGCAACGCTGCGCGCGGCGGCGCGCCTGCTCCGGCGCAGCGGGGCCGCGCGCATCTCGGCGCTCACATGGGCCCGCGTCGTCCCGGAGGCTGCGGCCGCGGGCGACCCATTTGACTTTGCCGCGCTCGATTCCGATATGAGTGACGAAAGGATGACAGGATAGCCCCATGGCGAAAATCGAAGTCTATACGAAATTTCTCTGCCCCTATTGCTCGCGGGCGAAGGCGTTGCTCGAGCGCAAGGGCGTCAAGGTCGAAGAGATCGACGTGACGATGGACCGCGCCGGGTTCGACGCGATGGTCGAGCGCGCCGGCGGACGCCGGACGGTGCCCCAGATTTTCATCGACGGCCGTCACATCGGCGGCAGCGACGAGCTTGCGGCGCTCGATGCAGGGGGCGGCCTCGACCCGCTGCTTGCGAAGGGCTGACCCTTGATCGTCTTCGACCTGTGCTGCCGCGCCGGCGATCATCGCTTCGAAGCGTGGTTCGCCAGTAGCGAGAGCTTCGCCGACCAGCAGGCGCGCGGCCTGATCGCGTGCCCGGTCTGCGGCGACAGCGTGGTACAAAAGGCGGTCATGGCGCCGCGCGTCGGTGCGAAGTCGAACCAGCGGGGCGCGCCTGCGCCGCCCGCGCCCGCCGCCCCCGACGCGGCACAGCAGGCGGCGTCGGACGCGATGCGCGGAATGCTCGCGGCAATCGCGTCCAGACAGGCGGAGATGCTGCCCCATTCGCGCTGGGTCGGCCGCGACTTCGCCGATGCTGCCCGCGCGATGCACGAGGGCCGCGCGCCCGAGGACCTGATTCACGGGCAGGCGTCGCCCGAAGAGGCGCGCGCGCTCCATGACGACGGCATCGCGGCCATTCCGCTGCTTGTTCCCGTCGCCCCGCCCGATGCGGTGAACTGACAGTCCGATTGACGCCCTGCCTCCGACGCCGCTACACGAGCCGCGGCGCGCCCGTAGCTCAGCAGGATAGAGCATCAGATTCCTAATCTGGGGGCCACAGG
>CAZSMB010000036.1:0-20284 GCA_964607625.1 uncultured Sphingopyxis sp.
CGCCAGTCGAGCATCCATTCGGGCTCGTTCTTCTTGGCGCTGATGAAGCGCACCGTGTCTTCGCTCAGCCCCTTGGGCGCAAAGTCGGTCTCGATGTCGGCCGACCAGCCATGCTCATAGTCGGCAACCCTGGCGGCGGCATCGTGCGCGGCCTGGTCCTTGATGCGGGTTTCGGTGTTGTCGGTCATTGCAAAATTCCGTTCGCCTCGAGCGAGGTCGAGAGGCCCGTCGGCCGTGCGCTGTCGAGGGGGGTCTCGACCGCGCTCGACAGGAACGGGGATGGTGTCTTCGGTGTGGTTGCAAGGCTCGCCAGGCTGATCTGCGCCAGGGCGCCGCGCACCGCGCCGTTGACGACGCTCCAGTGCGGCTGGACCTTGCAATTGCCTTCGAGCGCGCAATCATGGCGCCCCTCTTCGACGCAACTGGTCAGCGCGATCGGTCCTTCGACCGCTTCGATGATATCGGCAACGCTGATCGCCGCCGCGGGGCGCGCGAGCCGCACACCGCCCCCGGTGCCGCGCGTCGACACGAGCAGTCCGGCGCGCGCGAGGCCGCTCACCAGCTTTTGCGCCGTCGGCCCCGGAATGCCCGTTTGCTCGGCGAGCAGCCCCGCGTGCAGCGGCACCGACCCGCACTGGCGTGCCGCGGCGCTCATCAGCACCACGGCATAATCGGCAAGGTTGGACAGGCGCATGGCTGGGTCCGGGCTCTTTCCCGTTCGAATTGCGAACGATTCTTAACTGGAGTAAATTACTCCACTTATATAGAGAAGGGCCTCCCGCGGTGCAACCCGTGAGGCGTCGTATGCAGCTGCAAAAAAAATGGCACCCATCCGGCCGAAACCGAATGAGTGCCAAGATGAAGGTCTCGATCCTCGTCAAGAGGAAGAGCTCTTCTGGGTCGCGGGGTTCGAATATTCCTGCGCGGCGATTCGCGATTGGACGAAAACGCCAAATCGGCATTTTGCGCAATTTTAATTGGTTAACGAACGCTTGCGCTTTTGTTTCAAGTTTCCGACACGAGCGGGCTGACCTTGCCCGCAAGCTGCTTGCGGCCCTTGGTCGTCGCCTCGGTATAGCGCGTGGGGTGCGACAGCTGGCCGGGGGTCGCCCCCGCGAAGCGCTTGACCTCGCGGATCAGGTGCGACTGGTCGTAAAAGGCTTCGCCCAGCATCGCTTCGTCGAGCGTTTCGCCCCGCGCCAGGGCCGCGGCGGCGCGTACCGCGCGATATTTGCGCGCGAGCATGCGTGGAGGCAGCCCGTAATAATGTTTGGTCATGCGCTCGACCGAGCGGATCGACATGCCGGTCGCTTCGACGAGGTCGGAAACCTGGGGCGAGATCGATTCGCTCAGCCACCGATCGACGGTATGGATGAACCACATCGGCGCCGCGTCGTTGCTCTTCAGCACTTCGCGCACGAAATTGTTGAGGATGACGAGCCGCTCCTCGGCGCTGGCCGCGCGTTCCAGCGTCGCCGCGACATCCTCGACCCACGGACCGAACAGGTCGGCCGCGTTGATCGCATCGTCGGTGAGCCGTTCGGCTTCGTCGCCTATCAGGGCCGCCCAGCCCGCGGGCAGCATGCCGAAGCCGAACAGGCCCGTCGGGCGCCGGCTGATCGCGCGCACGCGGCCGCTGGTCGGGCCGATGATATTGGCACGGCACGCGTCGGCGCGATGCCCGTTCGTAAAGACATATTCGCCGTCGGCATCGGTCATGAAGCGAAACTGCGGCCGGTCGGCGCGTTCATATTCGTCGAACGACGCCATGTTGATCCGCGCGATGTAGAAGCTCGAGACCATCTCCGCCAAATCGGAATCGGGCGGGTAATAATGCAGCTCGAATGGCGTATCGCCGTCCCCCGACGGCGGCGGTGTATTTTGCGTCATGACGAGACCGACCCCGACAGCCTGATGCTGCCTTGTTGATATGTAACAAAGCATTTGCTTTTCAGGGCGGCGCGTCAAGAGGCAATTTTATGGCGCGGACCGGCCCTTTTCGGCATTGATCCATGCGTCGACGCGCCGTTCGAGGATGTCGAGCGGCACCGGCCCCGATTTCAGCACGACGTCGTGAAAGGCGCGGATGTCGAAGCGATCGCCGAGCGCCGCCCGCGACCGTTCGCGCAGTTCCATGATCTTGAGCTTGCCGATCAGATAGGCGGTCGCCTGACCGGGATAGACGATATAGCGCTCGATGGCCTTTTCGATGTCGCCGTCGGGGTTCGGGGTATTCTGCTTCAGATAGGCGATCGCCTTTTCGCGGCTCCAGCGCCGGTCATGGATGCCGGTGTCGACGACGAGCCGGCAGGCGCGCCACAACTCCATGCCGAGGCGCCCGAAATCGCTGTAGGGGTCGGTATAGGCGCCCATGTCCTTGGCCAGTTCCTCGGAATAGAGGCCCCAGCCTTCGGTATAGGCTGTGAAGCCTCCGAAGCGGCGGAACGCCGGCAGGTCGTCAAGCTCGGTCTGCACTGCGCGCTGCAGGTGATGGCCGGGAATACCCTCGTGATAGACGAGCGCTTCAAGCTCGGTCTTCGACATGTCGCGCAGGTCGTAAAGGTTCACATAATAGGTGCCCGGACGCGAGCCGTCGGGCGAGGGCGATTGGTAAAAGGCCTTGCCCGCCGACTTCTCGCGAAACGCCTCGACCGCTTTCACTTGCAGATGCGCCTTGGGCAGCGTGTTGAAAAAGGCGGGGAGGCGGGCCTCCATCGCCTTCACCTTCGCATCGACGTCGGCCAGATAGGCTTCGCGGCTGGTGTAATAATATTGCGGGCTGGTGCGCAGATGCTCGAAAAACGCCTGTAAATCGCCCTTGAAGCCGACCTTGCGCTTGATCACCTCCATCTCTTTGTGGATCCGCGCGACTTCGCGAAGACCCAGTTCGTGAATCTGGTCCGCGGTCATGTCGGTCGTGGTGTAATTGGCCAGCAACGCCTGATAATAGGCGGCGCCGTCGGGGAGGCGCCACACCCCGTCCTCGGTCGGGGCGGCCGCTTCCTGCCGCTTCATTTCTTCAAGAAGGCGTGCATAGGCGGGGCGGGCGCTGTCGGCCCAGGCCGACCTGGCCTCCGCCATGATGCGCGCCTTTTCTGCGGGCGTGACGTCGAGCTTCGCCGTCTTCGCCGCGATATCCTCGATCACCGCATTATCGTCGCGCAGCAGGTTTTCGATGTCCGAGATGACATAGGGATAGACCCATTTGGGCGGCTGAATCCCCTTGGCCGCGCGCGCGGCCGATTGCGCCGACAGCGCGTCGATCACCGGACCCATGCCCCGGATGCGCGACACATAGGCTTCGGCCTCGGTCGGGTTCGACACGCGGTGGATGTTGATCAGGAAGGCGGGCATGCGGCTTTGCGCGCCGTTCATCTGGTCGAAGATATAGCCGTGGTCGCGAAAGGCGAACAGCCGGTCGTCGCGCGCCGCTTGCGCGTTGAACAATTCGAACGAAAGCGCGTCTTCCTCCGACAGCCTTTCCGGATCGAAGCTGCCGCGCATTGCGGCCGCCGCGGCTTGTTGCAGCGTGTGTTCGGCGACTTCGGCTTCGTCGCTGACGTCGTTCCATTTGCCGTAATCATCGTCGCGAATGCCACGATAGGCCTTGCCGAGCGGGCTCAGCGACAATTGGGCCTGGTCGTATTTTTCGAAGAATTCGGCGAGTCCGGCACCGGCGGGCGCGGGGGCTGGCGAAGCGACATCGCGCGGGGCGTCGACCGCGGCGAACGTGCATCCGGCGGCGGCCAGAAGGACAAGGCAGCTCGACAAGCTGACGGCAAGGCGACGACGTGACACGATTTACTCCCCGTTTTTGCTATGTTTTTTCGCTGGCCCGCCGCGGGGCTTGCCATAGCGTCCGGCGCGGCGCAATGGCAGGACCCATGTCGCTGTTCGCTTCCGCCGCCGATACCGCTTATGCGCTCGTCCGTCCCTTCGTTCACGCAAGCGATGGCGAGGCTGCGCACAACTTGACGCTCCAGGCGCTCCAGCCGTTGCCGCGCGCGCGCTGCGCGCTGACCAGCCCCGTGCTCGCGACGCGAGTGGCGGGCATCGATTTTCCGAACCCCGTCGGGCTCGCTCCGGGCTTCGACAAGGACGCCCGCGTTGCGCACGCCATGCCGCACTTCGGCTTCGGCTTCGTCGAAGTCGGGACGCTGACGCCGCTGCCGCAAGCGGGCAATCCTCGCCCGCGCCTGTTCCGGTTGGTCGAGGATCGCGCGGTGATCAACCGCATGGGCTTCAACAATGGCGGGCAGGACAGCGCGGCGGACCGCATCGCACGCCTGCGCCGGTTTGGCCTGCCGGTGCCTCTCGGCATCAATATCGGCGCGAACAAGGACAGCGCCGACCGGATCGCCGACTATGCGAAGGGCGCGGCGGCAATGGCGCCGCTCGCCGATTATCTGACGGTGAATATATCCTCGCCGAACACGCCGGGGCTGCGCGCCTTGCAGGACAAGGCTGCTCTCGAGGCGTTGCTCGACGGGGTGGCGGCGGCGCAGGCCGGTTCGGCGGCGAGGCCTGTTTTCCTGAAGGTCGCTCCCGACCTGGCGCCCGCCGACATCGACGACATCGTCGCGGTCGCGATCGACAAGGGTCTTGCGGCGGTCATCGTGTCGAATACGACGATAGAAAGACCGGCGCTGACGTCGCGCCATGCCGATGAAGCGGGGGGCCTGTCGGGCGCGCCGCTGGCTGAACTCGCGCTGCAACGGCTCCGCGACTTTCGGGCCGCGAGCGGCGGGCGGGTGCCGCTGGTCGGGGTGGGCGGCATCGCCACCGCCGAGCAGGCGTGGGACCGCATCCGGGCGGGTGCCAGCCTGGTGCAAATCTATTCGGCGATGGTGTTCGAAGGGCCGGGATTAGCGGCGCGGATTGCGCACGGGATCGAACGTCTGGCCGAGCGCGAGGGTTTCGCACGCGTCGCCGACGCGGTGGGCACCGCGGGCTGACCCCGAACCTTGCGGGGTTGCACTCGGTACGACGCCACGCCAATGTCGCGCGCATGATCAAACGACTCTTTGCTGTGCTCAGCCTGTTCGTCATCGCGCTCCCGTCGCTTGCCGCGGCGCAGGGCGTCACCTCTTCCGCCGATCCCCGCGCGACCGAAGCGGGGCGCGAAATCCTGATGAAGGGAGGCTCGGCGGCCGATGCCGAGATGGCGATGATGCTGGTGTTGACGCTTGTCGAACCGCAATCGAGCGGCATCGGCGGCGGCGGCTTCTTCATCTATCACGATGCGAAGACCGGGCAGATCCTGACGATCGACGGGCGTGAGAAGGCGCCCGCTGCGGCGACGCCCGACCGCTTCCTGGGCAAGGACGGGAAGCCGCGCGGCTTCATGGACGTCGTGCCCGGCGGCCTGTCGGTCGGTGTTCCGGGGAATATTCGCCTGATGCAGGACGTGCACAAGCGTTGGGGCAAGCTCCCCTGGGCGGATATCTTTCAGCCCGCCATCGCGCTCGCGGACAAGGGTTTCAAGGTGACGCCGGTCCTTAACAGATACATGACGCTCTACGCCGACGTGTGGAAGGATTTCCCGCAGGCCCGTGCGATCTATTATGTCGATGGCAAGCCGGCGCCGGTCGGCACGGTGATCAAGAATCCCGCCTATGCGAAAATCCTCCGCGACATCGCCGCGCGCGGACCCGATGCGTTCTACACCGGCACGAATGCGCAGGCGATCGTCAGCGCGGTGACGCAGGCACCGCGCAATCAGTCGAAAATGACGCTGGCCGATCTCAAGGCCTATCAGGCCAAGGAGCGCCCCGCGGTCTGCACGACCTATCGCGTCTACAAGGTTTGCGGCATGGGGCCGCCCTCGTCCGGGGCGACGACCGTGTTCGGGATCCTGGGTATGCTCGAAGCCTATGACATGAAGGCGATGGGCAAGGATAATGTAATGAGCTGGCACCTGCTTGCCGAGGCGATGCAGCTCGCCTACGCCGACCGTGGCCAGTATCTCGGCGACAGCGACTTCGTCGACGTGCCGGTCAAGGGGCTGCTCGATAAACAATATCTTGCCGACCGCCGGATGCTGATTTCGCCTTTCGCGGTGCGCAGCGACTATCCCGCGGGCTCGCCCCCGGGTGCGGAACCGCGCACCGCGTCGGGACCGGTGAACGAACATGGGACGACGCATTTCGTCGCGGTCGACCGCGACGGCAATGTCGCGACGATGACCTCGACGGTCGAATCGATCTTCGGCAGCCAGCTCGTCGCCAATGGTTATATCCTCAACAACGAACTTACCGACTTCACCTTCGCGCCGGAAAAGGACGGCAAGCCCGTCGCCAACCGGGTCGAGGCAAACAAGCGCCCGCTGTCGTCGATGTCGCCGACGATCGTGTACGGCCCCGACGGAAAGGTCGTGCTCGCGCTCGGTTCGGCGGGCGGCAAGCGGATCATCATGCACGTGACGAAAACGCTGATCGGTGTCCTCGACTGGGGCCTGTCAGCGCAGGATGCGATCGCGCTTCCCAACCTGTTCTTCGACGATCAGGGCGCGATCATCGAAGATAATGCGATGGGGCAGAAAATCGCGCAGGAATCGGCGGTCTTCGGCAAGCCGATCCGGCCCGAGGACTTCGGGTCGAAGGTCAATGCGATCGAACGCACGCCGACCGGCTGGCGCGGCGCCGCGGACCCGCGGACGCCCGGCAACTGGGCCACCGACGACCCGACGGCGGCGGCCGAATAACGACAGACAACATAATAGACGCAGCATCCTCCCGGGAGAGAAGAGGCATGAAGCTCGACAACCCGCATCTCGACCAATTTCCCAGTCTGGTCGCGATGTTCTTCGACCGCGCCGAAAAGGGCGGCGAAGACCCGTTCCTGTGGCGCAAGGCCGATCGCGCCTGGCAGCCGCTCGGCTGGCGCCAGGTCGCCAATCAGGTCGCGGCGCTTGCGAACAATCTGCGACGGCTTGGCCTGAAGGAAGGCGACCGTATCGTGCTCGTCAGCGAGAACCGGCCCGAATTCTGCATCGCCGACCTCGCGATCATGGCCGCGGGCTGCATCACGGTTCCGACCTATACGACCAACACCGAGCGGGACCACCAGCATATCCTCGACAACAGCGGCGCGCGCGCGGTGATCGTTTCGACCGCGAAGCTTGCGCGAACGCTGATGCCCGCGGTGATGCGGTCCGATGCGCACATCGTCATCAGCATGGAGCCGCTGCGCGTCGGCCAGCAGGGCGAGGTGGAAGTGCACGACTGGGCGCCGCTCGTTACCGGCGGCGAGGCGCATCTGGACGAAATCAGGGCGCGGGGCCTTGCGATGTCGCGGGACGATGTTGCGTGCCTTATCTATACCAGCGGCACGGGCGGGGCGCCGCGTGGGGTGATGCAGCACCATGGAGCGATCCTGCACAATGCGGCCGGGGCGGCCGAAATACTGGTCAATGATTTCGGCATCGGCGAGGAGGAAGTGTTCCTCTCCTTCCTGCCGCTCAGCCACGCCTATGAACATTCGGGCGGGCAGTTCCTGCCGATCATGGTCGGCGCGCAAATCTATTATAGCGAAGGCCTTGAGAAACTCGTTTCGAATATCGAGGAAACAAAGCCGACGATCATGGTCGTCGTGCCGCGATTGTTCGAGGTCATTCGCGCGCGGATGATCAAGTCGGTCGAGAAGCAGGGCAAACTCGCGAACTGGATGCTCCGCCAGGCCCTGCGCGTCGGCGAGAAGGATTATGAACGGCGCATGGGGCTGGCCGACCGTCCGGTCGACCTGCTGCTCAACAAGCTGTTCCGGCCGAAGATCCAGCAAAGGTTCGGCGGCCGGATGAAGGCCCTCGTATCGGGCGGCGCGCCGCTCAATCCCGAAATCGGGGTATTCTTTCATTCGATCGGGCTGACGCTCTTGCAGGGCTATGGCCAGACCGAGGCCGGGCCGGTGATCAGCTGCAACCGGCCGAAGACCGGGCTCAAGATGGACACGGTCGGGCCGCCGCTGATGAACACCGAAGTGCGGATCGCCGACGATGGCGAAATCTGCGTGCGCGGCGAACTCGTGATGAAAGGCTATTGGCGCAACGAGGCCGAGACGCAGCGTGTGCTGGTTCCCGACGTCGCCGATCCCGACGGCGCGCCCTGGCTGCATACCGGCGACATCGGGCATATCGACGAGGCGGGGCGCATCGTGATTACCGATCGCAAGAAGGACCTGATCGTCAACGACAAGGGCGACAATGTCTCGCCGCAGCGGGTGGAGGGCATGTTGACCCTGCAACCCGAAATCCTGCAGGCGATGGTCTATGGCGACAAGAGGCCGCATCTGGTCGGCATTCTGGTCCCCGACCCCGAATGGATGGCCGAGTGGGCCGAAGCGGAGGGGCTGCCGAAGGATCTCGAACGCCTGCGCGAACATGACAAGTTTCGCACGGCGATCCGCGAAGCCGTCGATCGGGTCAACGGCCAGCTGTCGGTGATTGAAAAGGTGCGCAAGTTCGACTTTGCCGACGAGCCCTTCACGATCGAAAACGAACAGATGACCCCGTCGATGAAAATCCGGCGCCACGTGCTGAAACAGGTCTATGAAGGCAAGATCGCCGCGCTGTATCGGGGTTAGGCCGGCGCGCGGTCCGGGTCAGATGACGGGCAGGGGCGCGACCCGAAGAGCTCGGTGCAAACCGGAACCCCGCCCGTCGCCGAGCGCAGGGCTCAGCCTTTGTCCCCCGCCGGTTCGCGATAGGGGACGAAGTCGCCAAAGACGCAGGTCGGACCGCGAATGCCGCTCGACCGGTCGACCAGGTGGAAGAAGTCGCCGTTGCAGACCTGCGACCCGAATTGCTCGACGACCATGATGTCGCTGTCGCGCGCCAGGCCGGGGCAACTGCCCTTGAGATCGTTGCGATAGACGAGCTTGCCGCCCGAGCGATAGAGCAGGATATTGTCGGAAACGCGGATCGTGTCGGTCGTGCGATAGCTCGGCAGACAGCTTACCGGTTCGCCCGCGACCTTGCCCGCCAGTTGCTTTTCCAGGGTCTTCGCCTGTTTCGGGGTCAGGCCGTTCGCGCCGGCTTCGGCGGTGCCCGACGGCGTGCACCCGGCGATCGCGCCCGCCGACAAGGTCAGCAAGGCGGCGGCACGGAACGGAAAACTCATGGCCATGGCTATACTCCTTGCGATGGTACGCTTCCTAGACGGAGCGCGATGAACGCAGCCTTACGGCGTCCGGTCAGGCCGCGTCCTTGAGCGCGCGAATGCGGCCGAGTTCGGAGGCGCTCGGCGCGCGCAGAAAGGGATTGGTGGCGCGTTCGGCGCCGATCGTGGTCGGGACGGTCGCCTCGCCCGCTTCGCGCGCGGCTTCGACCTCGGCGAGCCGCGCGTTCAATGCGGCATTGTCGGGCTCGACCGTCACTGCGAAGCGCGCATTCGACAGCGTATATTCGTGCGCGCAATAGACGCGCGTCGCGTCGTCGAGTGTGCCCAGCCGCCGCATGTTGGCGAACATCTGGTCGGCGGTGCCTTCGAACAGCCGGCCGCATCCCATTGCGAACATCGTGTCGCCGACGAAGATCGCACCGTCCTCGGGGAAATGATAGGCGATATGGCCCGCCGTGTGCGCGGGCACGTCCCATATCTCGGCGACATGCGTGCCGAGGGCGACCGTGTCGCCGCCGCGCACCAGCCGGTCGGCGGTCGGAATGCGCTCGCGCTCGGCCGCGGGCGCGATGATTTCGCAACCGGTCTTCGCCTTTATCTCGGCATTGCCGCCGGTATGGTCGGGGTGCCAATGGGTGTTCCAGATCGCCCCGATCGTCCAGCCGCGCGCGTCCGCTTCGGCGAGCACCGGCGCGGCGACCGCAGGGTCGACGACCATTGTTGCGCCGCTGGCGGCATCGTGGACCAGCCAGACATAATTGTCGCTGAGGACAGGGATGCGTATGATTTCCAGCGGCGTCACGGAAAGCCTCCTCTTGTGCCGGCCTCCTGCGATCGCGCCGGAGCCGGTTGCTGCCCTGGTCCCACTATGCCGCCTGCCGGGCGCCTTGGCTACCAGCTGCCCGTGTTCGGCATCGAAGCCCAGGGTTCGGCGGGATCGAGATATCCGTCCTGAAGAAGTTCGACCGAAATGCCGTCGGGCGAGCGGACGAACGCCATATGGCCATCGCGCGGCGGGCGGTTGATCGTCACCCCGGCGTCCATCAGCCGCTGGCAGGTGTCGTAGATATTCTCGACGCGATAGGCGAGGTGGCCGAAATTGCGCCCGCCGGCATAGGCCTCGGGGGCGCTGCCGTCCTCGGGCGGCCAATTATAGGTCAACTCGACTTCCGCGACGCCCTCCTGTCCCGGCGGAGCGAGGAAGATCAGCGTGAAGCGGCCGCCTTCATTGTCGAAACGGCGGACTTCCTCGAGCCCGATGAGCTTGAAGAAATCGATGGTGGCGTCGGGATCCGACACGCGGATCATCGTGTGGAGATATTTGGTCATCGTGCCAATCTAGGCGCGAAGGCCGCATCCTTCAAATGCTTCGAACAAAGATACGAATTCATCGGGGACCGGCGCGGGCGCGCCGCGCGCTTCGCCGACATGCACGTTGACCAGCAGTCCGCCGGCGCGCAGATCCTCGCGGCCCTTGCCATGCAGTTCGAACATATAGGTCATCGACGAACGTCCGACGCGTGACGCGCGTACGCAGATATCGATTTCCTCGTCCAGAAGGATCGGCGCCTTGTAGTCGACTTCGGCCCGCGCGACGTGGAATTCGGGGCTCGCGTGGTGCGGCCAACGGTCGTGGACGCCCGCGGCGCGCCAATATTCGGTGATGCCGATGTCGAAATATTCGAGATAGCGGCTGTTGAACACGACCGCCTGCGCGTCGATTTCGGCATAGCGTACGCGCTTGGTGATGTGGAAGCGAAAGTCGCTCCGGGCCATGGACGATCCTTTGGTTAGCGATGGGGCGCGGCAAGCCGCGCGACGGTGTCGATCAGAAGCGCGACGTCGCTTTCGCGCGAAAGCCGGTGGTCGCCGCCCTTGACCAGCGTCACCTGTACGTCGTCGCTCGCGAGCGCAGCGGCCAGACGCAGGCTGATGTCGGGCGGAACGTCGCCGTCCTCCTGTCCGTGGAGCAGGCGCACGGGGCAGGCGAGCGGGATGTCGCCGCCAAGCAACCGGTTTGCCTCGCCCGACTGCCAGAACAGCCGCGTCGTGACATAGGGTTGGTCGCTATAGGGGGTCTCTTCGCGCAGTTCGCCCTCGGCCTGGAGGATTGCCTTTTCCTCGCTGGCAAAGCCCCAGTCGGTGAAGTCGGGCGCGGCCGCGATGCCGACCAGCCCCGCGACGCGCGCCGGCCCGTCGCGCTGCGTCAGCGCGAGCGCCGCAAGCAGCATCAGCCAGCCGCCCATCGAGGACCCGACGATCAGCACCGGCCCTTCGGCCTTCGCATCGATCAGGTCGAGCACGTCGCCGCGCCAGTCGGGCAGGCTTTGGTCGATGAACAGGCCATCCGATGCGCCGCATCCGGTATAATCGAGCAACAGGCAGGCCCGACCCTCGGCGGCCGCCCAGGCGAAGAGCGCGCTCGCCTTGCCGCCCTCCATATCCGACATATAGCCAGGCAGGAACACGATCGTCGGCCCGCTGCCGCGCACATGCCGATAGGCGAGCCGGGGGCGGCCGGTTCTTTCGAGATAGTCGGGCGGCGCGAGGTCGGTCACGGCGCGGTCAGATCACCCAGTCGACGGTCTGCATTTGCGCGACCGCCTGGCCCTTGGCGCGGCGCTGTTCGACCATGATCTTGTTGAGCCGCTGGATCGTGTCGCTGCCCGTCGTGATGCACCAGCCCGGGACGAGCGCATGGACGAGCGCGCACAATCCGCCCCAGATCATCGTCAGGCCAAAGCGCGAGGCGACCCCGAAATGCTCGAGGTAATTTTCATCGACGCTCTTTGGGTGGTCGACGAACAGGCGCTTGAACATGGCGGCTCCTTTCCGGTTGCCGCCGCCCTAGCGGGGGCAGGCGATTCCGGCAAGAACGCGCGCGCATCGACCGCGCATCGACCGCGCATCGACAGGGCGAGCGGACCGAAGCCATCCACGAGGGTGTTCGGGCGATACCTACTCGCTCAGAAACGCATCGACCGCTTTCGCAAAGGCGTCCGGCTGGTCGAGCATGACGAAATGGCGGCTGCCGTCGATGCGGACCAGCGTCGCGTCCTTCACCGGTGCGAAGGCGCCCTTGTAGAGTGGATCGACCCGATCGGCGGACAGGACGCTGGCGTCGAGTGGATACACGATCGTCACCGGCGACAGGATCGCGCCCAGTTCGGGCCGAAGATCGGTCGTCATGTCGTCGTACATCAACTGCGCCGCGACCTTCGCATCGGCGGCCGCCGTCCAGGCCTTGACCTGCGCGCGGCCGGCCTCGGTCGCCGACATGATCTGCAGCGTCCGTGCATCGGCTTCGGCATTGTCGCGCGCGCTCATCATCGCCCGCATCGTCGCGGCCTGCGGTTCGACGGTTTCGACTGTTGCCGTCGGACCGAACAACATGCCGAAAAAGGGCAGGCTGTCGACGACCATCAGCTTGCCGACCTCTTGCGGCGCGCGGGCCGCGATCATCAGGCCGGTCAGCCCGCCGAGCGAATGGCCGATGATCGCGGGCGCAGGACGGCCGGCGTCGGTGATGCAATCGTCGATATAGTCCGCAACTTCCTTCATCATCGGATCGAGCACCGGGCCGTCTGCATTGGGACCGGCATCGCCGCCGTCAAAGCCCCGCACTTCGACCAGGTGCAACCGGTATCGTCCTTTCAGACGCTTGGCGGTCGTGTCCCACACCGCGCGCGGCGAGGACAGGCCCGGGATCAGCACGACCTCGGGCCCGCTGCCTTCGACCTTTACGGTAATGCGTTTGCCCGCGACCAGCGGTGCGGAACAACTCGCGTCCGGCTCGGCCGCGCGGGCGTGGCCGACGATGGGGTCGGCGACGCACAGGGCAAGGAGCGCCGCGATAACGAATGATGCTCTCATGGGGTCAATCCTTCAGGAATATCTCTTCGATCCGCAGGCCGAAAACATCGGCGATGCGAAAGGCGAGGGGGAGGGAGGGGTCGTATTTGCCGGTCTCGATCGCGTTCACCGACTGGCGGGACACCTCCAGCCGTTCGGCAAGGTCGCCCTGGCTCCAGTTCCGCTCGGCGCGCAGAACCTTCAGGCGGTTCCTCACGAACCGCGTACCCGTTGCGCGATCTGCGCGAGACCGAGGCCGATCGCCCACACGGGGACGACCATCCAGCTTTCGACGTGCGGCACGACCTTGAAGCTTTCGAGGAAGCCCCACACGGTCGCGACGATCAGCAGAAGCCCGAGCCCGAACAGGGCCTGGCCGACATAGCGCATCCGCAGATATTCGTCTGTTTCCTCGACCAGATAGCGATGGAGCGACCAGACGAAATAGACGATCGGCAGCGCCGGCAGCACCGCGATCAGCCACAGCAGCGGCCCTTCGGGCTGCCATGCCTTGTTGACTGAAATCGCAAAGAACAATGCGCCCACATAGCTGAAGGCCCATATCAGTCCGCGCCGATTGTATTTTTTGAGCGCGGGGGACGTACAGCCCCCGAAATCACCGCCGCGTTCGGTCGACCGCACAAGCGGGATCAGCAGCAGCATCGGCGGCAGCATGACAAGCATCGTCCAGATGCCGCCGAGCCCGGCGAAACGTGCGCCGAACCCCGCTCCGAACATGGCCGTGACGAACGCCAGTCCCCAGTAAAGGGGCGCGCGATTGCCCGGTACTTCGGCATCCTCTGCCATGTCAGGCAACCTTGCGGCGACGCGTGCAGGGCTTGCCGTTCAGCGTCGTCACCATGAGCGCCGGAAGGACCACGATCATCGTCTGCGCCAGCGATCGGGGGATCAGATCGAAGATACTGGCCAGCGCGAAGAACAGGCTGGCGGTGATCCAGGGCAGGGCGCGGCGGATGGATGGCATGAGTCAAGCTCCCCTTGTTAATGAGTAAAGGAACATTGACATAGCTTGGCGCCATTGTCAAGGTCAGTTTACACAAAGACAAGGGTGCCAATCAGGATCAGGGTCCTAGTGGCGGTCGCCGTCGCCAATCCTCTCGTTCGCTCGATGTCGCATCCGCCAGTTGACAAGGTGCGCGCTGGCAAGGCCGATGGCTCCGGCGGATGTAAGCCACCGGTCGGCAATCTCGGGATCGTCGACCCCGAGCCATCCGCCGTGCGCAAGCAGGCCCAGCACAAGCAGCGTGAGCCCGCCGGCCGCGAGTGCTGCCGGCGCAATGCGCCGGTGACCGCGCCAGCCGTCCGACATCGCAATGGCCGCAGCCGGCGTCGCGAGCAGCAGGATCGCGGCATGGGTCCATTCGGGCAGCGATAGCCAGGCGCTCAGCGCAGGCGCGAGCAGCAACAGCAAGGGGAGCGCAAGACAATGCACCAGACAGGCGAAGGACAGGCCGACGCCGACGGCGTCGGACAGCCGCGCGCGGGGGGAGGGAAGGCACATGGGAAACGCTTTCTCGATTGGGCTCGCGGGCCCACATAATGTTACACTATATCATTGCAAGAGCGAATTGCGAAACCAGCCCTTGCCGCCCATATCGCATGCTGGCAAAGGAGCCCGGCAAATTTTGCCCAGAAAGGCCTGTTTTTCGATGTCCGACATGATCCGCGTCACCCTTCCCGACGGCTCTGCCCGAGAAGTCGTGCGCGGCACTACCCCGGCAGAGATTGCCGCCGACATCGGACCCGGCCTCGCGAAAGCCGCCCTGGCGGCAAAGGTCGATGGCGAAGTGCGCGACATCATGCGTCCGCTTGATGCCGACGCGAACCTTGCGCTGATCACCGGCCGCGACGAGGCCGATGCGCTCGAACTCGTGCGCCACGACTATGCGCATATCCTTGCCGAGGCGGTGCAGGCGTTGTGGCCGGGAACGCAGATCACCTTTGGCCCGGCGACCGACGACGGTTTTTACTATGACGTGAAGGCGCCCGAGAGCCGCGACCCCTTCTCGATGGACGACCTGCCCGCGATCGAGGAAAAGATGCGCGAGATCATCCGCGCCGACAAGCCACTCCGCCGCGAGGTGTGGAGCCGCGATGCGCTGATTGCCAAATGGGAAAAGGACGGCGAGGTCTTCAAGGCCGAGTGGGCGAAGGAACTGCCCGAGGGCGAGGAACTGACGGTCTATTGGTCGGGCGACGACTGGCTCGACATGTGCCGCGGCCCGCACCTTGCGAGCACGGGCAAGGTCGACCCCCAGGCCTTCAAGCTGATGCGCGTCGCGGGCGCCTATTGGCGCGGCGATCAGCGCAATGCGCAGCTGACGCGCATCTATGGCACAGGCTGGCTCAACAAGAAACAGCTCGACGCGCATCTGCACAAGCTGGAAGAGGCGGCGAAGCGCGACCACCGCAAACTCGGACGCGAAATGGACCTGTTCCACCTGCAGGAAGAGGCGCATGGCAGCGTTTTCTGGCACCCGCACGGCTATATCGTGTGGCGCGAGCTGGAGGCCTATATGCGCCGCGCGATCGACGGCGCGGGCTACAAGGAGGTCAAGACGCCGCAGGTGATGGACGCGCGCCAGTGGGAGGCGTCGGGTCACTGGGGCAAATATCGCGAAAACATGTTCGTCATCCCCGACGAGGTGCCGAATATCGAGGACGAAGGTCCGCTCGTCTCCGACGCCGCCGAATGGATGGCGTTGAAGCCGATGAACTGTCCCGCGCACGTCCTGATCTTTCGCCAGGGGATCAAGTCGTACCGCGACCTGCCGCTGCGTATCTACGAGAATGGCTGCTGCCACCGGAACGAGCCGCACGGCGCGCTCCACGGGCTGATGCGGGTGCGCCAGTTCACGCAGGACGACGCGCACATCTTTTGCCGCGAAGACCAGATCGTCGACGAGGTTCAGTCCTTTTGCAAGCTCGCCGACCGCATCTATCGCGACATGGGTTTCGACGGCTATGCGATCAAGCTCGCGCTACGCCCCGACAAGCGTTTCGGCAGCGACGAAATGTGGGACCAGGCGGAGGCCGAACTGCGCGATGCGGTCGTGCGTGCGGGGCTGGCGACCGACGATTATGGCTGGGAGGAACTGCCGGGCGAAGGCGCCTTCTATGCGCCCAAGCTCGAATGGCATCTGACCGATGCGATCGGCCGGACGTGGCAGGTCGGCACGATCCAGTCCGACCGAGTGCTTCCCGAGCGGCTTGACGCCTCTTACGTGGCCGAGGATGGCGAGCGCCATCGCCCGGTTATGCTCCACCGCGCGATCTTCGGCAGCTATGAACGCTTTATCGGCATCCTGATCGAGCATTTCGCCGGTCGCTTCCCGACCTGGCTCGCACCGGTGCAGGCGGTGGTCGCGACGATCGTCAGCGATGCCGACGGCTATGCGAAGGATGCGGCGGCGCAGCTGGAGGCCGCGGGAATCCGCGTCGAAACCGACCTGCGCAATGAGAAGATCAACTACAAGGTGCGCGAGCACAGCCTCGCCAAAGTCCCCTATCTGCTCGTCGTCGGCAAGCGCGAAGCCGACGAGGGCACGGTCGCGATCCGTACGCTCGGACAGGAGGGGCAGCGCATCCTGCCGCTCGCCGAGGCGATCGCGATGCTGAAGGGCGAAGCGACTCCGCCGGACCTCAGGGATTTGGAAAGGATGGTCCCGTGACGGAGGAAGGCGAGGCCCGGTGCGAATTGTGGGCGAATGGCCAATGGCAGGCCATCGATATTGCACTGGCCTTGAAAATGCCCTCGGGCCGGCGAATGCGGTGCGTCGAATGCCATGGCAGGGTCCGCGCGCATTCGGCTGGCCGCAACGGGATGCGCGCCCATTTTGAACATTTTAGCCGCCACAGGGGTTGTTCCCGCGGCGATTGTTTCGGCGGCGCTCATTCCCCTCATCCCGAAGCCCTCAGTTGACGGCGCAGATCCTCGGCGTTGCGCCGCTCACGCTCGTCGGCGCCGGCGCGATGACTTTTGCTGCCGCCTATGTGCGCGGGCTTACGGGTTTCGGGATGGCGATCATCCTCGTGCCGCTGCTCGGCCTGATCATTCCGCCGGCGCAGGCGGTGGTGCTCGGCATTCTGCTGCAACTGCTGATCGGGCCGGTGGGGATCGGGTTGATCCACGCCGATGCAGACCGCGCGACGGCGATCCCCATCGGCCTGACGGCGATGGCGACGACGCCGCTCGGCATGGCGGTGCTCGATGTGACGCGGCCCGATGTCGCGCGGCTGCTGATTACCGCGGTTGCCGTTGGCGCCTTCGTCGCCGTGCTGCTGCCCAAGCAACCCGAGGGGCACCGGCCGGGCCGCGGGGCGGTGTTCGGCACCGGGATCGCCTCGGGGTTGCTGACCGGCTTTGCGGCGATGCCCGGACCGCCCGTGGTGCCTTTCTACCTGCGCCGCTCGCTCGACCCCAGGGTAGCGCGTGCATCGATGCTGCTGATTTTTTTCCTGACAGCGATTGCCGGAACGCTTGCGGCGCTGTGGGTCGGGATCGCGACCGCCAGGCTGTTTCTGTTCGCGCTGCTGCTCTTTCCGCCGATGTGGCTCGGCAATCGCGTCGGCGGCAGCCATTTCGGCCGCGTGCCGCCGCACATCTGGCAGGCGATGGTCGCCGTCGTGCTGGGGCTGGCCGCACTCTCGGCGGTGGTGCGGATCATCGACTAGAGGCTCCTGAGCGCGCGCGCCGGGCGTGCCGAGAGAAGCGGCCAGCTTCCGGCTATCCCGATCAGGAAGGACAGGCCGGCGCCGCCAAGCAGCGTCAGGCCGACAATCGCCGGGTCGGGGGCGAAGGTGAAGTCGAAGATCTGCGTCACGACATACCACGCCGCCGCGAGGCCGAGCGCGAGCGACAGCAGCGCGAGGATCGCCGCGAGCAGGCCATATTCGACGCCCTGCGCGCCCAAAATCTGTCCGCGCGTCGCGCCGAGCAGCTTCAGGATCACGCTGTCATAGACGCGGCGTTCGCGGCTCGCGGCGATCGCACCGATCAGCACCGCGATGCCGGCGAGGATGGCGATGCTCGCGGCGGCGGCGATGGCCTGGCTCATCTGCGTGAGCAGCGTCGTGACCTGCGATACCACGTCGCGTACCTGGATCAGCGAGGCCGAGGGGAAGGCGCGGGGGAGGCTGCGGGCGAGTTCGGTTTCGGCCCGCGGGCTGACCGCCACCGTCGCGACCATGTTGTGCGGCGCCGCGGCGAAGGCGCCGGGCGAGAAGACGAGGACATAGTTGAGTCCGAAATTGTCCCACTCGACGGTGCGGAACGAGGCGACTGTCGCCTGCACCTCGACCCCCAGCACATTGACTGTCAGCGTGTCGCCGATCTTGAGGCCCAGCGTCTGCGCGACATCCTGTTCGACGCTGACGAGGGGCGGCCCCTGATAGTCGGCGGGCCACCACGTACCGCCGGTCAGCGTGCTGCCCTTTGGCAGGTCGGGGCTGTAGGTCAGCCCGCGGTCGCCGCGCAGCACCCACGCGCCTTCGGGCAGGGTTTCGAGTTCGTCGACGCGCCGGCCGCCAAATTCGGTGATGCTGCCGCGCAGCGCCGGAATCATGTTGACCTCGGCTTTCGGATCCGCCTGCGTGACGAGCGACCGGAATTGCGCCGCGCCATCGCGCGGGATGTCGAGGATGAAGAAGCTCGGCGCGCGCTGCGGCACGGTGCGCGCGATCTCCGCCGTGATGCTCGTCTGGACGGCGGCGAGGGTAACGAACAGCGTGAGGCCAAGGCCGAGCGCGACGACGAGCGCCCCGGTCGCCGCGCCAGGGCGATGGAGGTTGGCGAGCGCGAGGCGTAGCAGCGGGCGCTTGGGGCGCGGCAGCCGGCTCGCGAGGCGCCGCACCAGCCAGCCGAGCCCGACAAGGATCGCCAGTAGCGCAGCCGCCGCGCCGATGAAGCCGAGCGCGAACAGCGGCTCGCGCGCGGTGCCGACCGCGAGCGCGACGATTGCGGCGAGCGCGGCGCCGACGGCGATCACCGTCCGCCTTTCCGGGCGCGCCATGCCGTCGATGGTGGCGCGGTACAGCCCGGCGGCGGGCACCTGCCGCGCTGCCGCGAGCGGGGGCAGGGCGAAGACGATCGCGATCAGCAGGCCATAGGCTGCACTGACCGCGAGCGGGAGCGGATAGACGGCGAGGCCGGGCTTCACCGGCAACACGTCGCCCGCGACCGCGGTAATCAGGCTCGGCGCCAGCGCACCGGCGATCAGTCCCGCACCGATTGCTGCCGCCGCGACGGTCAGGATCTGCAACGCGTAGATTCGCATCACCGTGCTACTATCGGCTCCGAGCACCTTCAGCGTCGCGAGGCTGGGCCGCTTGCCCGCGAGATAGCTGGCGACGCCGTTGCCGACGCCGATGCCGGCAATCACCAGCGCCGCGAGCCCGACGAGCGCGAGGAACTGGCCCATGCGTTCGATGAAGCGCCGCGTCCCGGGGGCGCCGTTGCTGCGGTCGTTGACGTCCCAGCCGGCGTCGGGAAACTCGGCGGAGAGGCGTTTGCCGACCGCGGCGGGGTCGGCGCCGCCGGGCAGGCGAACGCGATATTTGCTCTCATAAAGGCTGCCGGGCTGGATCAACTGCGTCGCGGGCAGGTCGTCCATGCCGATGATCGCGACCGGCCCGAGCGTGAATCCTTCGCCGAGGCGATCGGGTTCGTCGGCGATGATGCCGCCCACGACGAACGCCTTTTCGCCGAACTTCACGCGCGATCCGGCTTTCAGCGCCAGCCGCGAGGCGAGGTCGGCGCCGATCCACACGCGCCCCGGCGGCGGTGGTCCGCGGCGCGCGCCCCCTTCCAGGCGCATCGTGCCATAGAGCGGATAGGCCGCATCGACCGCCTTGAGTTCGGCGAGCAGGGCGTCGCCGCCGGGCACGGTTGCCATCGCGCGCATCCGCACCGTCGCCGACGTCGCTCCCGCGCGGCGGAAGGCGGCGATTTCGGCGGGCGTGGCCTCGCGCTGCGGCAGCTCGAACTCGACGTCGCCGCCGAGGATCGTCTGCCCGCGCGTTTCGAGTTCGGAGGTGATGCCGCGCGTCAGGCTGCCGATCGCGGCGAGCGTCGCGACGCCGAGGAACAGGCATATCGCGAGCAGCCGAAGTCCGCGGATGCGCGTCGCAAGATCGCGGCGGGCGATGCGCCAGAGGGTTGCGAGCGGAAGCATCAGTCGCGCGACTTCTCTTTCCCGTTCGTGTCGAGGCAAAGGGAGCCACCCACCCCCCAAGCGCAAGGGGGCTTGGGGGGGAGACTTAGAGAGACACCCACCGACAGTATGGGAGTGCAAATC
>CAZSMB010000036.1:20294-22207 GCA_964607625.1 uncultured Sphingopyxis sp.
GCCGCCCCCCCCCCCCCCGGGGCCCCCGGGCGTGGGGGGCCGCCAGTGCCCTCGACACGAACGGAATGATGGGAAGGCATTATCGACGTTCCTCGATCCGTCCGTCGTGCATCGTGACGACGCGGTCGCAATGTTCGGCGAGTTCGGGGTCGTGGGTGATGATGAGCAGGGTGGCGCCGAGCGCGGCGCGGCGCGCGAAGATCAGCTCGATGATCGCGTGACCGGTCGCGGTGTCGAGATTGCCGGTCGGTTCGTCGGCAAAGATGATCGCCGGCTCGCTCGCCATCGCGCGGGCGATCGCGACGCGTTGTTGCTCGCCGCCCGAAAGCTGGGCGGGATAGTGGGTCAGGCGATGCCCGAGGCCGACCGCCTCGAGCTCGGCCGCCGCGCGCGCGAACGGGTCGGCGTGTCCCGCAAGCTCGAGCGGCACCGCAACATTTTCGAGCGCGGTCATCGTCGGCAGCAGGTGAAAGGCCTGGAGCACGATGCCGATGCGGCCGCGGCGCGCGCGCGCAAGCGCGTCCTCGTCCATCGTGCCGAAATCGAGCCCGGCGACCTCGATGCGGCCGCCGTTCGCGCGTTCGAGTCCGGCGAGCACCGCCATCAGCGAGCTTTTTCCCGACCCCGACGGGCCGAGCAGCGCGACCGAGGTACCCGCCGCGACCTCGAGGTCGACGCCGCGCAAAATTTCAACCGGGGCCTTGTCGCTCCCCAGCGTCAGCGTCACATTATGGGCGGCGATCGCCAAGCTTGGCGAAGGTCGGGGCGCGTCGGACAAGGAAGGACCCTTTGGATATGAAAACCGCCGGATGGCGATCGGCCTTCATATATGGTTGCGCCGTGGCGCTTTGCCAACCGCTTGCGGGTTGCGGGAGCGCAGAGGTGCCGGCGGCGAAGAAAGAACGGGCCGAAGCGAAGCCGGCGGTAGCCGACGATGCGCCGCTGGTCATCGCCTTCGGCGACAGCCTCTATGCGGGCTACCAACTTGGACCGAAGGAAGGCTTGGCGCCGCAGCTTCAGGCCGCGCTCGCCGCCGACGGTGTTGCGGCGCGGGTGCAGAATGCCGGCGTATCGGGCGACACAACCGCGGCCGGGCGCCAGCGGCTGGGCTTCGTCCTCGACAATGCGAAGACCAAGCCCGCGCTCGTGCTGCTCGGGCTCGGCGGCAACGACATGCTGCGCGGGATCGATGCAGTCCAGACGCGCGCCAATCTCGAGGCGATGCTGGCCGAGCTCAAGCGGCGCGACATTCCGGTGCTGCTCACCGGCATGGTCGCCGCGCCCAATCTCGGCGCCGATTACGCCCGGAAATTCAACCCAATCTACTCCGAGCTTGCGACCAAATATGACGCGAGCCTCTATCCCTTCATCCTCGACAATGTGGTGACCGACCCCTCGCTGATGCTCGGCGACCATATGCACCCCAATGCCAAAGGCGTGGCGGTGATCGCGAAGGGCCTTGCGCCGCTGGTCGAGGAGCAATTGCCCGACAGCGAATAGCGCGCATCAGCCCTCAATATTCGGCCGATAGCGCCGGCTGCCGCGCAGCGTCTCGCCGCTGTCCATCTCGACGTCGAAGTCGCCGCTTTTCTGCGTGACGACGCGGCGGATCGCCGCCCTGCGGACGAGGCGGCTCCGGTGGATGCGCGCGAAGCCCGCGGCCGCGAGTTCGGCCTCGATCGCACTCAGCGTCGCGCGGTGGAGCAGACGCTGCCCCTTCCATGCAATCTCGACATAATTGCCCGCCGCCGCGACATGCTCGATCTCGTCGACGGGCAGGTGGTGGGTGACCGAGCCGTCGCCGACCGCGAGCGTCGGGCGCGCCGGCACCGAAGCCGGGGGAGCCGCATAGCGCGCGACGAGCCACTGGACGAGGAAGAGGATGAAGACGAGCTCGACATAGGCCGACACGT
>CAZSMB010000037.1:0-2660 GCA_964607625.1 uncultured Sphingopyxis sp.
CAGCGCCGGATCGCGGCGATGAAGCAGCGCCTGGCCGCGCTGCGCCGTCAATATGCCGATACCGACGGCCCGGCGGTCGATGCACCGTTGAACTAGGTCCTAGGGCGCGGCCGGTAGTCCAAGCTGCTCGGCGGCCACCCGCTGCAACGCGGCGGCGCTGTGCGGCGACAGGCCGATGTCATAGGCGGCGGTTTCCTTGTCGCCCAGCGTGCGCGGGTCGATGCCGGTCACGCGGCCGAAAACGACCAGTGCTTCCAGATAATAGCCGGCGGCGCTCGCATGATATTGATCGTAGGTCCATAAATCGAGCTTTCCGAAACCGACACCGTCATAGGGATTGGGGTCGGCCACCCCTTCGCCCATCGCCCTGTTCCAGGCTTCGCCAACGGGGATGACTCCGTCGATGTCGTCAGACGCTGCATCGACGCTGTCGAGCGCGACGCGCAGGTCGCGCGCCATGCGGTCGATCGGCTGGCCGTACCAATGACCATCGGGCTTATAGGTCAGGTCGGCGCGCGACCAGGTCGCAGTCATGTACACGCGCACGTCGGGATTGGCGCGGGTTACGGCCCCGGCGATCGCCGGCGCACTTTTCAGCGTAGCCGCCGGATTTCCCGGATTCTTGGGATCCAGGACGCTGAACTCCTGCATGACGACGACATCCCAGGGCCTTGCAAAGACATCGGGTCGATCGACGAGATGCTGGGCCAGCGTCCGTCCCCCGCGCAATTCGTGCGAGACGGTCCATGCCTGCCCCGATTCCTCGGCAAAGCGATGAAAGAGTGCCGGGACGCCCCCGATCCCGTTGCCATTGAGGTCGGTCACCGACGCGGCGCCATAGCGAACCGCGGCCGAATGCGCCCCTTGCGTAAAGCTGTTGCCGATGAACAGGATCGACCGCGGCGCCTCGGCCTTCGCGTCGGGGGTCGGCGTATCCTGGGCCACGGCGGGCACCGCGGCGAGAGCGATCGCAAGCAGCAGGGCTTTGAAAAGACGAACTATGGACATGGGGTCGACGATAAGGCGAAGCCGCGGGCACCACAAGGCGCCCGCGGTGAATAGGTAGGCGGTCAGCCGGCAAGCAGCCAGAAAAGCCCGCCCATGAACAGCAGCACACCGCCGCCGAACATTGCATATTCGCCAATGCTGACGCCGAGCGCGCGCCGATGTTCGTGGCGGAACGCTTCGATGCTCGCCTCTAGTTCGGGAATCCCCGTGACGCGGCCGACGTCGATGTGGCGGCCTGTCTTCAAAAAGATCAGCGCTTCCTGCGCTTCTTCTGCGGAAATGGCGGGATAACGGCGAAAAATGGCTTCCGCGCGCGCCGCTTGCGGCGACTGCGATGCAGCGCCGTTGGGTTCATCTGTCATGGTAAATCCGTCTCTGGCCCCCCGACGACGGGGGGCGATCGATCTCGGACGCGCCGGGCGGCGCGTCGCGGCAGCAGATCAGCTTCGACGGAGCGGCGGTGCCCGCGCGGTATAGGGATATATCCGCCGGACCGGCGGCGTACGCACGTGGCGGGACCGCTTGATCGCGGAATCCTTCGCCGGCGCAGAAATCGCGATCGCGCGCGGCACGTCGGCCGCGCCCGCGGAGCCCGGGCCCCGGGGATCGTCGTCACCGTGGCGTAACGCCGTCGCAATCTTCGCCGCTGCAACGCGGACAATCGGTCCCGGCCCATCGGCCGCGGCGCGGGCCACGGCATGCGACTGCAATCCGTCGACCGCCGCGGATTCAGGCGGCACGCCCATCGCGCCCAGCGATGCGACGGCAAGCCAGGCAAGAAGGGTCGCCAAACGCAAGCGGCCGAGGGACAGGATAGAAACCATCGCACCGATCGCTTAGGAGCAAGCGCCCGCGACGTAAAGTTCGCCCGAAAATTAGACGCTTGCTCCGCCCGCCGGGACCTGCGGACAAATTTGGCGCCTCGCCCGCTTAAACGCGTCAATTCGCGCCCGTTAATCTCCGCATGACCACAAGAGCGACATCTTCTAGCGAGCCGGTCGGGCGGCTCCTTGGCTGGCTGGGACTGCGCCAATCCCGAAGCGACGGCACATCCATTCCGGATGCCGCCCCGGACCCCGGCCATGCCGGTGACCGGGTGCGCGAGGCGCGCGCCGATCTTGTCGGCGCCATCGGCCGCTTCCTGATCGACAACGACCTCGAGGTGTCGCCTGCCAATCTCGTCATCGCCCATGGCGCCTTCTCCGGCAGCAATCCGGCCTTCGCGCGTCAGATCGCGGCGCGCGCGGGGTCGCCCGAGGGCGTGACCCAGCAATGGATCGACGAGATGTGCGGCGAGGAGACCGCGGCGAAGGGCCAGGCCGACCTCGAACGGTTGATGGCAAAGCTCGAAACCAATCTGGAAGCGTTTCAGACCCGCACCAAAGCGGCGCATCAGATGACGCGCGACTATGGCAGCGAGCTCGAAGACCATCTGACCGATCTCGAACAATTGCAGAAGACCGGCCAGATCGTCTCCAGCCTCGCCGACCTTGCAAAGGCGATGCTCGAACGGACGCGCAAGGCCGAAGACGAAATGCGCAAGAGCGAGGATGAGGCCAAATCGCTGCGCCGCAACCTCGCGCGCGCCAAACGCGACGCCGACCTCGATTATCTGACCGGCCTTCCCAATCGCCGCGCCTTCGAAACCCTGC
>CAZSMB010000037.1:2760-13421 GCA_964607625.1 uncultured Sphingopyxis sp.
GCCGACCTCGATTATCTGACCGGCCTTCCCAATCGCCGCGCCTTCGAAACCCTGCTCGACCGCCAGTATCGCGAAGCGAAGCATAGCCCGATCGCGCTCAGTGTCGCATTTTGCGACATCGACAATTTCAAGGCGATCAACGACACCCACGGCCACGACGCCGGCGACCGGGTGCTCAAGGTGATTGCCGACACGCTCGCCCAGATTTCGAACGATAATTGCCATGTGGCACGGCATGGCGGCGAGGAGTTCGTCATGCTGTTCAGCGGGCTGACGCCCGCCGAGGCGGCAAAGAAGCTGGACGAAGCACGCGAGCGCATGGCCGATCGCCGGCTGATCAACCGCAAGACCGACCAGCCGTTCGGGGTCATTACCTTTTCGGGAGGGGTCGCGGACGTGTTCGGCTATGCCGATCCGCGCGCGGCGCTCAAAGCCGCCGACGAAGCCCTGTATCGCGCCAAGGAAGCCGGACGAAACCGGATCGAGGTCGCATAGCCGCTCCACTTTTCGGCGGAGCGCGGACGGGGTGGGACGGACAGGGGGTGCGTCCCGCCCCGTTCATCGATCAGCCGTTCGTCGTTGCGTCCTGCCAGCCGCCGCCCAGCGCCAGAAACAGTGCGACAAGATAGGTCGAACGCTGTTGTTCGGACTGCGCGATCGTCGCCTGGACCTGCGCGAGCGAGCGTTCGGCATCCAGCACGACCTGGAAATTCTCGCGTCCCGCCCGATAGCGGAGCCGCGCGATGCGCGCCGCCTCCCCTGCCTCGTCGGCAGCCCGGCGCAGCGCCGCAAGCCGGTCGAGTTCGCCGGCATAGTTGGCAAGGGCACTTTCGGTTTCCTGAAGCGCCGACAGCCATGTGCCGTCAAAGGTAGCCAATGCCGCATCGGCGCCGGCTTCGGCCTGCCGCAGGCGCGAGCGCGCGACCGCCATGTTCGGAAAGCTCCACGAGATCAGCGGTCCGATCGAGAAGCGGAAATTGTCGGAATCGCCCAGCCCCGATACCGAGGGAGCGGTCGAACCGATCGAGCCGCCGATACTGATGCTCGGATAGAGATCGGCGGTCGCGACATTGACCCGTGCCGATGCGGCCGCAAGTTGGCGCTCGGCGCGTCGAATATCGGGCCGACGCGCGAGCAGGCTTGCACCGTCACCGACCGGAATGGGCCGGTCGAGCTCGGGCGGCGCCTGACACTGGAGGACCACAGCAGGCGCCTCGGCCGGCGGTTTGCCGGTCAGCACGGCGAGCCGGTAGAGCGCCGCGGAACGCTGGGCCTCCAGCGTCGGCAGCGTCGCGCGCGTCTGTTCGAGCAGCGCACCCGCCTGCCCCGTATCGAGCCGGGTCGCGCGGCCGCCCTTGAACAGGCGACGCGTCAGGTCGAACGTCTGTTCCTGAATCCTCAGCGTTTCCCGCGCGACCGCAAGTTGGCGATTGTACGAGCAGACATCCGAATAGGCACGCGTGGTTTCGGCGGCGACGGTGATCCGTGTCAGGTCGAACGCCGCCTGCACCGCGTCGGCGTCTGCCCGGCTCGCGCGGATGGCGCTGGCGACGCGCCCGAACAGATCGACCTGATAGCCGACGTCGAGCCCGACATCATAGCTCTCCCCCTCGACCGGACCTATTCCGGTCGTCGCGCCCGACTGGCGGGCATAGGCGCCGCTTGCACCGACGCTGGTGGTCGGCAAACGGCCCGCCTGCGCTTCCTTCAGAACCGCGCGCGCCTGCGCGAGGTTCGCTGCCGCGACGCGCAAGTCGGTGTTCGCGGCAAGCGCCTGCTCGACGAGAGCGTCGAGCGTCGGATCGCCGAACAGGCTCCACCATTCGCCCGCGGGCTGGTCGCCGGTGAAGGCGGGCGACTTGCCGGCCTCGAGGAACGGTGACTGCGACGGCGCGGCGGGCGTCGGCGAATGATAGGCCGGCTCCACGGCGCAAGCCGATAGGGTCAGCGCCCCGGCCGAAGCGAGAAGGATCGAACGGATCATTATTGCGCCTCCACGCTCGTTTCGCTGCCGGGCCGGCGACGCCGGCTCTTCACCCAGGTCTTGCCGCGCGCGGCGATATCGCGGCACACGACATAGAAGACCGGCGTGAAGAGCAGCCCGAAGAAGGTCACGCCCAGCATGCCGAATGTCACCGCCGTGCCGAGTGCCTGCCGCATTTCCTGTCCCGGACCCGTCGCGATCGCGAGCGGGATCACACCGAAGATGAAGGCGAAGCTGGTCATCAGGATCGGCCGCAGGCGCGAGCGCGCGGCATGAACCGCGGCATCCATGGGGTTCATCCCCTCTTCCTCCTCCGCTTGCTTGGCGAATTCGACGATCAGGATCGCGTTCTTCGCGGCCAGCGCGATCAGGACGACAAGCCCCACCTGCGTCAGGATATTATTATCCATGCCGCGCAGGTTCACTCCCAGCATCGCCGCAAGGATACACATGGGCACGATCAGGATGACCGCGAGCGGCAGCGGAACCGATTCATATTGCGCCGCCAGCACAAGGAAGACGAACACCACCGCGAGCAGGAAGATCAGCACCGCGCTGTTGCCCGCCGCCTTCTGCTGATAGGCGAGCGCGGTCCACTCGTAATCGAACCCGTCGGGCAGCGTCTTGGCCGCCATATCCTCCATCGCGGTGAGCGCAGCGCCGGAAGACACGCCGGGGGCAGCCTGTCCCTGCAATTCGACCGCGGGGAACAGGTTGTAGCGTACCACGCGCGTCGGCCCGCTGTCGTTGCGGAAGGTCGCCACCGACGACAGCGGCACCATCTCCCCGGTCGAGGAACGGACCTGGAGCCGCCCGACATCCTCGAGCCGGCTGCGTGCGGTCGGCTCGGCCTGTGCGGTCACGCGGAAGGTGCGACCAAGATAGTTGAAGTCGTTGACATAGGTCGATGCCAGATAGGTGCCGAGCGCGGCATAGACCTGGCTGGGATCGACACCCAATATCTGCGCCTTGTCGCGGTCGACGTCGGCGAAGATGCGCGGGCTGCCGGTATTGAACAGCGAGAAGACCTGGCTCACCTGGTCGCTCTGCGCCGCGGCGCCCATCATCGCCTGCGTCGCCTTTTCAAGCTCGCGATAGCTCTGGCCGTTGTGCGCCTCGATCATCATCATGAAGCCGTTGCCGTTGCCGAGGCCTTGCACCGCCGGCGGCGCGATGACGAACGCATTGGCTTCGGGCAGCGCCATCGCGAGCGCACCCGACAGCTTCTGCGACAGGGCCGTCGCGCTCAATTCGCTGCCCCGGTCGCTCCAGTCGCTCAGGCGCATGAACATCGTGCCGGCATTCGACGATTGCGAGAAGCTCGATCCGTCGAGCCCGGCGAAGGTCGCGATGCTGTCGACGCCTTCGACCTTCGATATCACCTGCTGGGCGCGGGCCAGCACTTCGCTCGTGCGGTCGAGCGACGCCCCGGGGGGAAGCTGCACGACGCCGATAAGGACGCCCTGATCCTGGTCGGGAATGAAGCCCGTCGGCGTGTCGGTCAGGCGCCACCCGGTCAGCGCGAGCAGCACCGCATAGATTGCGAGCATCAGCCCGGTCTTGCGGACCAGCTTTGCGGTCGTGTGCCCGTAGCGGTTCGACAATTTGTCGAAACCGTCGTTGAACCTGTCCGCAGCACGGCGCCCGAAGCGCATGATCGCATTCCCGGACTCGGCGTGATGTCCCTCTTCGTGCGGCTTGAGCAGCAAGGCGGCGAGCGCGGGAGACAGGGTTAGGGACGTCAGCAACGAAAAGACCGTCGCCGCGGCGATCGTCACCGCGAACTGCTGGTAGAATATCCCCGGGATGCCGGGAACGAACGCCGTCGGCACGAACACCGCGACAAGCACGAGCCCGATGGCGATCAGAGCGCCCGACACTTCGTCCATTGTCCGGTGCGCCGCCTCGCGCGGACTGAGCCCGTCGCGAATATGCTTCTCGATCGCCTCGACCACGACGATCGCGTCGTCGACGACAATGCCGACCGCGAGCACGAGCGCGAAAAGCGACAGCGAGTTGATCGAATAGCCCAGCGCAAGCTGGACCGCGAACGTGCCGACGAGCGAAACCGGGATGGCGACGATCGGAATGATCGCGGCGCGCCAGGTCTGCAGGAAGACGAGGACGACGAGCACGACAAGGATGAGCGCTTCGAACAGCGTATGCTGCACCGCCTCGACCGAGGCCGCGACATATTCGGTCGGGTTGAACGGGATCTGATATTCCAGCCCCGGCGGGAAGTCTTTCGAAGCATCCTTGACCTCGTTCAGGACGAGGTTCGCCGCATCGAGCGCGTTGGCGCCCGGCTGCTGGATGACCGCCATGCCGACACCGGGTTCGCCGTTGAACACGCCGCGAACGCTGTAGTCCTGGCTGCCGAGCTCGACCCGTGCGACATCCTTCAGACGCGTGATCGCGCCATTCTGGACGTCGGTCTTGATGACGACGTTGGAAAATTGCTCGGGCGACACCAGGCGCCCCTGGACCTCGAGCGGCAGTTCGAAGGCGGGGTTCCCCTTGCCATAGGGCGGGGCGCCGACCGAACCGCCGGCGACCTGGACATTCTGGCTCTGGAGCGCCGCGACGATCTCGCTCGCGGTCAGGTTGCGCGCCGCGGCCTTGTCGGGATCGATCCACACCCGCATCGAATAGAAGCCGCCGCCGAAAATCTGGACGCCGCCGACGCCGTCGAGCCGCAACAGGCGATCGCGCAGCGTCGAATTGGCATAGTTGCCGACATAGTCGGTATCGATCGCGGGATCGGTCGACGTCAGCGCGACGATCATCAGGAAGCCGGTTTCCTGCTTGTTCACCTGCACGCCGATCTGGCGCACCTGTTCGGGCAGGCGCGGTTCGGCGAGCGCGACGCGGTTCTGCACCAGCACCTGCGCGGCATCGAGGTCGGTGCCGGGCTGGAATGTCACCGTTATCTGCGCCATCCCCTGCGTCGAGGAGGATTGCAGATAGAGCATATTCTCGACGCCGTTGATCTCCTGCTCGAGCGTCGAGGCCACCGTCTCGGCGATCGTGTCGGGCGATGCGCCGGGATAGGAGGCGGTAATGCTGATCGTCGGCGGCGCGATATCGGGATATTGGGCGAGCGGAAGCTGCGGATATGCGAACGCCCCGATCAGGGTGATGAAGATGGCGATGACCGCCGCGAAGATCGGGCGGTCGACGAAAAACCGGCTGAATTTCACTGGTCGGCGCCCTTCTTCGCGGCCGAAGCCTTGGCGGGTGCCGCCGCTCCCTTCGCGGCGGCCGGCGCCTGGCTCTGCTCGGTCACCACCTTGCCGTTCGCCGTGATGCGGCCGGGCTGGGTCTTCGCCGGCTGGCCGGGCATCGCGCGCTGGATACCGCCGACGACGATCTTTTCCTTGCCGGTAAGACCCGACCGGATGACGCGCAGCCCGTCGATCACAGGGCCGAGGGTCACGGGACGCGCCTGCACCTTGCTTTCGGGGCCGATGACATAGACGAGGCGGCGGGCCGCATCGGTGACGATCGCGGTATCGGGAACCATGATCGCATCATGCGGGGCAGAGGCTGCAAGCTGGAGCTGCCCGAACAGACCGGGACGCAGCTTGCCATCGACATTGGGCACGCGGGCGCGGACGGTGATCGTGCCCGACCCGGTGCTCAGCGCATTGTCGACGAAGTCGATCTGTCCGTTATAGCGATAGGCGTCCTCGCCCTGAAGGCGAATGCGAACCGGCGCACCCTCAAGCGTGTCGCCCCGATCCTCATAGGCGAGCAGATTCGATTCGGAGCCCTGGAAGCTGAAATGGAGCGGGTTGGTCGACACGATCGTCGTCAGCACCGTCTGGTCGGCCGTCACGGCATTGCCCGGATCGACAAGCCGCTGCGAGACGCGGCCCGATATCGGCGCGGTAACCCGGGTGAAGCCGACATTCAGTTCCGCCGCCCGGACGGCCGCCCGGCTCGCCGCGACATTCGCTTCCGCGGTGCGCTGGGCAGCGCGGCGCTGTTCGACTTCTTCCTGACTCGCCGCCTGCGACGCGGCAAGCGTCTGCGACCGCGCCAGCTCGGTCCTGGCATTGGCCAGCGTCGCCTGGGCGCTGGCGAGCTGCGCGCGCGCCTGGTCGAGCTGCGCTTGCGCCGGCCGCGCGTCGATCGAGAACAGAAGCTGCCCTGCCTTCACATATTGCCCGTCGGTGAAATGGGTTCGCGTCAGATAGCCCGATGCGCGCGGACGCACCTCGACGCTCTGGATCGCTTCGAATCGGCCGACATAATCGTCCCACTCGGTGACCTTCTTCACCAGCGGACTGGCGACCGTGACCGGCAATTGCGGCGGACCGCCCTGCCCTTCGTTCCCGCCGGAACAGGCGGAAAGCAGCATGGAAAGGCCGAGCACGGGCGCAAGGAGGGCGCGCTTGTTCATGGATTTTTCTCTTCTTTCAAGGCGGTTCGGCATCGCGCGGCGTTAGGGAGGGGGAGGGGCACCGCGCGATACCGTTGCGCCGACTAATCTGCATCAGCGAACAAGTCAACAGCTGTTGATTTATTTCTCAGCCGCGATAAATGGCGCGCATGGCAAAGATGACGACGGTCAAAAAGCGCGACGCCACGGCAACGCGCGCGGCGATCCTGGCGGCGGCGCACCAGCGCTTTCTGCGTGAAAGCTACGACAATGTCGGGCTGCGCGAAGTCGCGGGCGATGTCGGCGTCGACGTGGCGCTCATCGGCCGCTATTTCGGCGGCAAGGAAGGCCTGTTCCGCGAGGTCGTGCTTGCCGACAAGGACGAGGGGCTGATCCGCGAGCCGCTGACCGCCGCCGAACTGCCGGCCTATCTGGCGCAACTCGTCGTCGAAGACGGCGACGAACACCGGCATCACCGGATGGAGATGTTCGTGATCATGCTGCGGTCGGCCTCCTCGCCCAAGGCGGGAGAGATTATTCGCGACCTCGTCCACCTCGACGTTCTCGGACCGCTTGCCGAAATCATCGGCGACGACCATGCCGACATGCGCGCCAATATGCTGCTCGCGATCCTGATGGGGATCGGCGTGCTTCGCACGATCATGAAAGTCGAAGCCCTCGACGGCTCGACCGAACAGCGCGCCGAATGCGAATATCGCTTCCGGTGCCTCTTCGAGGCGGCCCTTACCTGCTGAGGCCGTCGCGCACGGCACAGGCTTGCCCGGCCGCGGTCGCGGGTCTAGTCGCATTCTCGTGAGTCCCGACACGTCCTCCGCTCCTTCCGCGCTTGCTCCGTTTCGCTTTCCCGCTTTTCGCGCGATCTGGATTGCGAATCTCGCCTCGAACATGGGCTCGACGATCCAGGCGGTCGGGGCCGCCTGGTTGATGACGGAGCTGACGCCTTCGCACCTTTATATCGCACTGGTTCAGGCCAGCGCGACCATTCCCATCATGCTGATCGGGGTCTTTGCGGGCGCCATCGCGGACAATTTCGACCGGCGCCGGGTCATGCTTGCCGCGCAGACCGGCATGCTCGTGGTTTCGGCCGTTCTCACGCTGATTACCTGGTCGGGCGCCATCACCCCGTTCCTCCTGCTGTGCTTCACCCTCGCCGTCGGCTGCGGCACCGCGCTCAACGCGCCGGCGTGGCAGGCTTCGGTGCGCTTGCAGGTGGGACACGAACATCTTCCACAGGCCATCGCGCTCAACACGATCGCCTTCAACCTCGCCCGCAGCGTCGGCCCGGCGCTTGGCGGGCTACTCATTTCCTTCGCCGGTCCCGCCGTCGGCTTCGGTCTCAATACGTTGAGCTACGTCGCTCTGATCATCGTTCTCCTGCGCTGGCATCCCGAAATCACACCGCCAAAACGGTCGCCGATCCTGTCGGCGATCGCAACCGGCATACGCTTCTGCGCCCAGTCGAACCCCGTGCGGCGCGTCCTTATCCGCGGCTTCACCTTCGGGTTCGGAGCCGCAGGCTTCCAGGCGCTGCTTCCCTCGGTGGTTCGCGACCGCCTGCTTGGCACGGAACTGACCTACGGCTTGTCGCTGGCGGGGTTCGGGGCCGGATCGATCTTCGCCGCCCTGTGGGTCGGCAAGGCCCGGCATCGCTGGGGCAGCGACGCGCTGATCGGCAGTTCCTCGCTGGTTTTTGCGGCATCGCTGGGCGCGATAGCATTGTCCCGCAGCCTTCCCCCCGTCATGGCCGCGGCCTTCGTCGCCGGAATGTGCTGGGTGTGCACGATGACGACGCTCAACGTCGGGATGCAGCTTCGTTCGCCGGAGGCGATCCTCGGCCGCTGCCTGTCCATCTACCAGGCGGTGACCTTCGGCGGCATGGCGCTCGGCGCCTGGCTACTCGGCACACTTGCCGATATATGGTCCCTGCCCGCCGCGATCTTTTCCGCGGCCATATGGCTTCTGCTTTCGTCCACCGTGCTGCGCTATGCGGCACCGATGCCCCGCCGCGACGAGGGGCGCGTCGTTCCGTAGGACCAGCGAGGAAGGCAACGCATGAGCGAATGGCAGCAATGGGTGGGCCGCGAGGAAGAGCGTCGCGACCGGATCGACGAGAGCGCCTTGACACGCTGGCTCGCGACGCTCGATCGCGAAGCCACCAGCGATGGCGCGGTACCGCAGGGCTTTCACTGGTGCCTCGCGCTGCCCGATGCGCCAACCGCATCGCTCGGGACCGACGGCCATCCACGCCGCACCGGCGACGCGCAAAGCTTCATGCCCCCCATCCCCCTGCCCCGGCGCATGTGGGCGTCGAGCAAAATCGAATTCTTGCGCCCGCTTCGCTGCGGCGATGCGATCGCACGCCGGTCGCGGATCGCGGCCGTGACGACCAAGCAGGGCAGCAGCGGCTCGCTCGTCTTTGTGGATGTGGCCCACGAAACCCGCGACGGCACCGGCGTGGCAATCAGCGAAATCCAGTCGATCGTGTTTCGCGAAGCCGCCGCTCCCGACGCGCCGCTGTCGCCGCCGCCGCCAGAGGACACCCGTTTCGACGTCGGCGCGTGGGATGGGCACCGCGCGATCGAACCATCGGCGGCGCTGCTCTTTCGCTATTCGGCGCTGACGTTCAATAGCCACCGGATCCATTATGATCGACCCTATGCAATCGACGAAGAACGCTATCGGGGACTCGTCGTCCATGGACCGCTGACCGCCACGCTGTTGCTCGACCTCGCGCGGCGGCGCTTCGGCGACAATGCGCTGTCCCGGTTTGCCTTTCGCGGGGTGTCGCCGGCGGTCGCGGACGAACCGCTGCACCTCGCGATCCGCGGCGACGGGGACGCGATCGAGCTCGGCGCCTTCGCCGGGGATGGGCGGCCGGTCATGCACGCGACGGCCGCACGGTGATGCCCAAGGGGCCCTCGACACCGGTTCGGGCTCGGAAAATCGGATTTGCGGATCGCTCCGATTCCGATCTTATACGCGAGGTCGCGGTCGAAACGCCCGTGTCGATCGAAATCGGCGGCCTTGCCTATGCGGTGATGATGGCGACCCCTACCGACCTGGAGGACTATGCCGCGGGCTTCGCCCTGTCGGAGGGACTGGTCGCCGACGCGTCGGACATCGACCGGGTCGATGTCCAGCCGATCGAAGGCGGAATTGCGCTTCGCCTCTGGCTTGCGCCCGACCGCGCCCGCGTGGCACTCGACCGTGTCCGGCGACGCGTGTCCGAAAGTAGCTGCGGGCTTTGCGGCATGGAGAATATCGCAGAGGTGCTGCGGCCCCTGCCGCCGAATACAGCGCGCCTGGTGTGCGACCGCAACGCCGTCGCGAAGGCGCTCGCCGCGTTGCCCGATCATCAATCGCTCGGACGCGCGACCGGGGCGGCCCACGCGGCCGCCTTCTGTTCGACTCGAGGAGACATCCTCTGCCTGCGCGAGGACGTCGGGCGCCACAATGCGCTCGACAAGCTGATCGGCGCCCTCGCGCGGAGCGGACGCCGGCCGGCCGAGGGGTTCATCGTCCTGACCGCGCGGTGCAGCTACGAACTGGTCGAAAAGACGATACGGGCAGGCTGTCCGATGCTGGTGACGATATCGGCGCCGACAAGCCTAGCCGCCGAGCGCGCTCAAACCGCAGGGCTGACGCTGCTGACGCTTGCCCGCGCCGATTCCGCCCTGCTGGTCAGCGGTGATCCCGAACTCTAGCGGACGATCCGCACCGGGATGGACTTCGCCGCCGGGGTTCCGCTGACGCGATCATAATAATCGAGCGGAAGCAGCGGGTTGAGTTCGGGGTAATAGCCTGCCAGCGCGCCGCGCGGCATCGGATAGTCGATCAGCGTCAGCCCCTCGACCCGGCGAGCGATGCCATCGTTGGCGATCGTCTCCAGCGCGACCTTTTCGCGGGCATCAAAACCGCGCGCTTCGCGATCCTCGGCGTTGACGAAGATCACCATCCGGTCATCGTACACCCCGCGATATCGGTCGTTATAGCTGTATATCGTGGTGTTGAACTGGTCGTGCGAGCGCACGGTGGCGAGCCGCAGCATGTTCGGATCATCGACCGGGGCGTCGACGTGCAAGCCGGGAAGGATCAGGAAATTGGCCTTGCCGCTGGGGGTCAGCCACACGCGGCGGCGCGGCGCAACGTCGAGGTGGAATCCCTGCGGCGCCTTGATCCGCTCCCCGAACCCTTCGTAGATCGCGGGATAGACCTCAGCGATCTTGTCGCGGATCGCGTCATAATCGTCGATGTAGCGCATCCAGTCGACCC
>CAZSMB010000037.1:13521-21600 GCA_964607625.1 uncultured Sphingopyxis sp.
GCGATCTTGTCGCGGATCGCGTCATAATCGTCGATGTAGCGCATCCAGTCGACCCGGCTTTCGGGCAACGTCGCCATCGCCATGCGGCAGACGATCTCGACCTCGGGCATCAGATGCTCGCTTGCCGGATCGAGCACCCCCCGCGACGCCGTGACATTCGACATCGAATCCTCGATCGTCACGAATTGTTCGCCCTCGGCGGTCTCGATACGCTCGGATCGCGCGACGACAGGCAGGATCAGCGCGTCGCGACCATGGATCAGATGTCCGCGATTGAGCTTTGTGGCGATACCGACGGTCAGGTCGAGTTTCGCCATCGCGGCATAGGCTCGCGGGGTATCGGGGACCGCGCGAACGAAGTTGCCGCCGAGCCCGATGAAGACCTTGGCCGTCCCCGCCAGCATCGCTTCGACCGATTCGACCGTATGATGCCCTTGGGCGCGCGGCGGTTCGAAGCCGAAGACGTCGCGCACGCGATCGAGGTAGGTCGGGCTCGGCCGTTCGTCGATCCCCACCGTGCGGTCGCCCTGGACGTTCGAATGCCCGCGGATCGGCGAGATACCCGCACCGGGCTTGCCATATTGGCCCTTCAACAACAGCAAGTTGGCGACCTGTTGCAACAGCTGCGAACCCAGCTGGTGCTGGGTCAATCCCATGCCGTAACAGATGATCGTCGCGTTCGATCGGATGTAGATTTCGGCGCAGCGGCGGATCTGCTCCTCCGAAATGCCCGACACGGCGACGATCTCGGCCCAGTCCTGTGCCAGGATGTCGTCGCGCAACGCCTCGAAGCCCTCGGTATGTTCGGCGATAAACGCGTGGTCGATCACCGCCTCCCCCGCCGCCTCGCGCTCGAACAGCACGCGCATCATGCCCTTCAGCAGGGCAAGGTCGCCGCCGATTTTCACGTGCACGAATTCGCTCGCAACCGGGGTCGAGCCAAAGGTCGCCATCTGGACGACGTCCTGCGGCTCGGTGAAGCGAATGAGCGCGCGTTCGGGCATCGGATTGACCGCGACGATCGGCACCCCACGCTTGCGCGCTTCGACCAGGCAGGTCATCATCCGCGGCGCGTTGGTGCCGGTATTTTGCCCGATCACGAAGATCGCTTCGGCATGCTCGAAATCGTCGAGGACGACGGTGCCCTTCCCGACCCCGATCGCCGGCGGCAGGCCGCGGCTCGTCGGTTCGTGGCACATGTTCGAACAGTCCGGGAAATTGTTGGTGCCGAACTCGCGCACGAAGATCGAATAGAGGAAGGCCGCCTCGTTCGGGGTACGTCCCGAGGTATAGAATTCCGCCGCGTCCGGGCTTTCGAGCGCGCGCAGGTGATCGCCGATCAGCGCAAAGGCGTCGTCCCAGCTCACCGGCACATAATGATCGCTCGCCGCGTCATAGCGCATCGGTTCGGTCAGACGGCCCTGCATTTCGAGCCAATAGTCGGACTGTTCCATCAGTTCGCTGACGCTGTGCCGGGCGAAAAAGTCGCGGGTGACGCGGAATTTCGTCGCCTCGTGCGCGAGCGCCTTGGCGCCGTTCTCGCAGAATTCAAAGGTCTTCTTGCAGGTCGGGTCCGGAAAGGCGCAGCTCGGACATTTGAAGCCGCCCGGCTGGTTCATCGACAGCAGCGCGCGCGAGCCTTTCGTCACCACGCTCTGTTCGAGCAGGACCTTCGCGGTCGCGGCGGCGGCGCCCCATCCGCCGGCGGGGGACGTGTAGGTCTTGTAGTGCGGCTTGCGGTCGGCCATGTCGTCGTCCCGGCGTTGTGGAAGCATCCCTTAGAGCATTTCGCGCATGCGATTTCCACTCCCGACGCCGACCGAACAACAGCAAGCCGGGGATCGGTGCCGACGATGAGAATGACAGCCGCCCGCCTTCCACTCGCCGCGCTGGTCCTGCTGCCCGGGGTGGCGGCGGCGCAGGACCAGGCCCCGATCGTCGTCACGGGGACCGGCCTTGCCGACACGCCCGCGACGCCCGCCTACGACATCAGCATCATCGAGCGCGACGCGCTGACGACGACCGCATCGGGACGCCTTGAGGACGCGCTCGCGTCGGTGGCCGGGTTCCAGCAGTTCCGCCGCTCCGACAGCCGCGCCGCCAACCCCTCGGCACAGGGGATCACCCTGCGCGCGCTCGGCGGCAACGCGACGAGCCGGGCGCAGATGCTGCTCGACGGCGTGCCTGTTGCCGATCCCTTTTTCGGCTACATCCCGCTTTCGGCGCTCGCGCCCGAGCGGCTGGCGAGCGTGCGCGTCACGCGCGGTGGCGGGTCGGGGCCCTTCGGCGCCGGTGCGCTGGCCGGCACGATCGAGCTGACGAGCGCCGATGCCGCGACGCTCGGACCGCTGAGCGGCGCGCTGCTTGTCGATGATCGCGGCGAAACCGAAGCCAGCGCCACGCTCGCCGCGCCGCTCGGCGCGGGCTTTGCCGTCGTCTCGGGGCGCTGGGATCGCGGGCGGGGATTCCATACCACCCCCGCCGACCAGCGCGTCGCCGCTACCGCGCGCGCGGCCTATGACAGTTGGTCGACCCAGATCCGCCTCGTGGCACCGCTCACCGACACGGTCGAGCTTCAGGCGCGTGCGATGGCGTTCGACGACCAGCGGACCTTGCGGTTCGACGGCGCGGCCTCGACGAGCGAAGGGCAGGAAGCGAGCCTGCGCCTCGTCGGGCGCGGCGACTGGCAGTTCGATGCGCTGGCCTATGTCCAGGCCCGCAATTTCACGAATGTCGTGATTTCGTCGAGCAGCTTCACCCCCGTCCTGGACCAGCGCAATACACCGTCGACCGGCCTCGGCGGCAAGGTCGAACTGCGCCCTCCGGTTGGCGGCTCCCACGTTCTGCGGCTGGGCCTGGACTATCGGCGGTCCGACGGCGAACTGTTCGAAACCGCGCTGAGCGCGATGACCGGCAATGTTACCGCGCGCCGCAACGCCGGCGGGACCAACAGCGACCTGGGCCTGTTCGTCGAAGATGACTGGAGCATAGGCGCCCTCACCCTGACCGCCGGCGCACGTGCCGATCGCTATGTCGTGGCCGACGGCTTTTATCGGGAACGCAGCGGCGCGAACATGCTGGTGGCCGACGATCGCTTCGCCAGCCGCGCGGGCTGGCAGGGCTCGTTTCGCGGCGGCGCAACGTGGCGGGCCAGCGACGCGCTGCGGCTGCGCGCCGCCGCGTACAGCGGGTTACGCCTCCCGACGCTCAACGAGCTCTACCGCCCCTTCGTCGTGTTCCCGGTAACGACCCAGGCGAACGCGGCGCTGCGCAACGAACGTCTGATCGGCTATGAAGCCGGCATCGACATGACGCCGGAGCCAGGCATCGATCTCTCGGCGACCATGTTCGATAACGAGGTCCGGCATGCCGTCGCCAACGTCACCATCGGCACCAATTTGCGGCAGCGCCGCAACATCGATGCGATCCGCGCCCGCGGCATCGAACTGTCGGCCGGTATCACGCGCGGGATCATCGGATTTCGCGGCTCGGCGGCCTACACCGATGCCAAGGCACGGGGCAGCGGCATCGCCGCGGCTCTCGACGGCAACCGCCCGGCGCAGACGCCGCGCTGGGCGGCAAGCGCCACGCTCGAGCTGCGTCCCGCGGACGGCTGGACGCTCGCCGGCACGCTGCGGCACGTCGGGGCTCAATATGAAGACGATCTGGAAAGCGACGTACTGAAGCCCGCGACGACGCTCGATCTCTATGCCCAACTGCCTGTGACGCGCCGCATGGGCGTCGTGCTTCGCGCCGAGAACGTCACCGGCGCGCGCGTGATGACGCGCAACCAGGGCGGTTCGATCGACCTCGGGACTCCCCGCACGCTCTGGATCGGCGTGAAGTTCGGGAAGTGACCGGCGCGCGGGCGCCGATTTCGCGCATAAATCCGGTGTGGACCCGCGGCATTGGATTCACGCCGGTTCAGCCGATGTTGCGGGCGAGCTCGCGGTTGAGCCACAGCGCGACGAGCGTGCCGATCGCTCCGGAGAGCAGATAGCCGCCGGCGGCGAGCAGACCGAACTGGCTCGACAGCCACAGGGCGACCATCGGCGCGAAACCCGCACCGAACAGCCAGGCCAGGTCGGAGGTGAAGGCCGAACCCGTATAGCGGTGTCGGGGATGGAACTCCGACGACAGCGCGCCCGACGATTGACCGAACGACAGGCCGAGCAGGGCAAAGCCCAGCAGCATGAAGGCCGCCTCGCCGGCCTCGCCCGCGTCCAGGAGTTGGGGAGCAAACCCGCTGAACGCCGCGATCGCGGCCGCGGTAAAGCCCAGCATGGTCCGCCGTCCGACGCGGTCGGCAAGGCGACCGGACGCGATAATGGCAAGAACGCCGACAAAGGCCGCGACGGCTTCGATCAGCAGGAAGCGGGCCGGGGTCTCGTCGGTGAACAGGAACACCCACGACAGCGGGAATACGGTGACCATGTGGAACATCGCGAAGGACGCGAGCGGGGCGAAGGCCCCCGTCGCGATCACCTTCCAGTTCGATCGCAGCGTTTCCGACATCGGCGCCGGCTCCAGGTCGCGGTGCTGGAACGAGCGTTCATATTCGGGCGTCACGACGATACGCAGCCGGGCGAACAGCGCGACGACGTTGATCGCGAACGCGACGAAGAAGGGATAGCGCCAGCCCCAGTCGAGGAAGTCCTGCGCCGGCAGCGCAGAGATCAGGAACATGAAGAGCAGGCTCGCGACGATCAGCCCCAGCGGGGCGCCGAGCTGCGGGATCATCGCATACCATCCGCGCTTTCCTTCGGGCGCGTTGATCGCGAGCAGCGAGGCCAGCCCGTCCCACGACCCGCCGAGCGCGACCCCCTGCCCCATGCGGAACAGCGCCAGCAACGCCGCCGCGCCGAGGCCGATCGAATCATAGCCGGGCAGAAAGGCGATCGCCGCGGTCGAGCCGCCGAGCAGGAACAGCGCGATCGTCAGTTTCGCGCCGCGGCCATAGGCGCGGTCGATCGCAGTGAAGATGACCGTCCCCACGGGCCGCGCAAAAAAGGCGAGCGCGAAAATCGCGAACGACCAGAGCGTTCCGGTCAGCGGATCGAGATGCGGAAAAACCAGCTTGGGAAACACGAGGACCGAGGCGATCGCATAGACGAAGAAGTCGAAAAACTCGGACGTGCGGCCGATGACCACCCCGATCGCAATCTCGGCGGGCGAGATCGGGTGGCCATCGTCGTGCAGCGCGCGCGCGTCGTGTTCGGCCTGCTCTAGGGGCGCGGTATCGGCGGACATGAAACTCGGTTCCTGCATCTGGCGCGGAGGCAGTCGAACTTGCCCCGGCGCGAGTCGGTATATTAGGGCATCGGCCCCACACATGAAACGCCCTCTGCGTCATTGATCGCGATCAAGGGATTGGACAAAATGTCCTATGTGCAGTGCAGCAAAGTCGGCCTAGGCGCGCCGCATGCCTAGTCCCGCCTTCCGTCTCTTGCGCCGAATCCGGCTGTTTTCCGCCGCGGCGGCAATCCCCCTGCTCGCCGGCTGCAATCTGGTGGTGCTCGATCCGGCGGGTGATGTCGCGCGCCAGCAGGGCAATCTGATCCTCGTTTCCACCGCGCTGATGCTATTGATCATCCTTCCCGTCATGGCGCTGACGATCTTTTTCGCCTGGCGCTATCGCGCCGCCAACAAGGCTGCGACCTACAAGCCCGACTGGGACCATTCGACCCAGCTCGAACTCGTGATCTGGGCAGCGCCGCTGCTGATCATCATCTGCCTGGGCGCCGTCACCTGGGTCGCGACCCACCTGCTCGATCCCTACCGCCCGCTCGCGCGCACGGCGCCCGGCGCCCCGGTCGCCGCAGACGCGAAGCCGATCGACGTCCAGGTCGTCGCGCTCGACTGGAAATGGCTGTTTATCTACCCCGAACAGGGAATCGCCACGGTCAACGAACTCGCCCTGCCCGTCGACCATCCGGTGCGTTTCCGCATCTCGGCCTCGTCGGTGATGAACAGTTTCTACATTCCCGCCCTTGCAGGACAGATTTACGCGATGCCGGGCATGGAAACCAAACTTCACGGCGTCTTCAACAAGACCGGACAATTTACGGGATTCTCGTCCAATTATTCGGGCGCCGGCTTTTCCAACATGCGCTTTGCGGTCAAGAGCCTGAGCGAGCCCGATTTCGCCGCATGGGTCGCAAAGACGCGGGCAAGCGGCGGGACGCTGGACCGCAACAGCTATCTGACGCTCGAAAAGCCGAGCGAAAAGGTGCCGGTGCAGCGCTTCGCCTCGGTCGAGCCGCAGCTGTTCGACGCGGTTGTCAACCTGTGCGTCGAACCCGGCAAGATGTGCATGCACGACATGATGTCGATCGACGCCGCGGGGGGCGCGGGTATCGCGGGTATCCGCAATGTGCGCAGTCTGACCTACGACAAGTTCGCCGCGCGCGGCACCGAAGCCGGCTATTGGGGCAAGCGGTATGTCGGCGCGCTCTGCAGTTCGCCGCTGATGGCGAGCAGCGATATCCCCGATGCGACCCCGGTCGACCTCGCACCGCTCACTGGTGCCGGCCTGCCCACTCCGAACGAACGCGCCGCGCGCGCGGTCACCGCGCTCAACGACCGCCGCGCCCCTTCGCCCAGATCCTGATCGGCTGAGACCATCGACATGACCCCCCATCCCGCTCCCGAAACCGGCCCCTTCCTCGGCCGCCTGTCGCTCGACGCGATCCCGCTGCACGAACCGATCCTGATCTTCACCTTCCTCGGCGTTGCTGTCGGTGGACTGGTGGTGTTCGGGCTGATTACCAAATATCGTCTCTGGGGCTATTTGTGGAGCGAATGGTTCACCACCGTCGATCACAAGCGCATCGGGATCATGTACATGATCCTGGGCCTCGTCATGTTCCTGCGCGGCTTTGCCGATGCGGTGATGATGCGTTTGCAGCAGGCGATGGCGTTCGGCGGCTCCGAAGGATATCTGCCCGCCCATCACTACGACCAGATTTTCACCGCGCATGGCGTGATCATGATCTTCTTCGTGGCGATGCCCTTCATCACCGGGCTGATGAACTATGTCGTACCGCTCCAGATCGGCGCGCGCGACGTCAGCTTCCCCTTTCTCAACAATTTCAGCTTCTGGATGACGACGGCGGGTGCGATCCTGTGCATGATCTCGCTGTTCGTCGGCGAATTCGCCCAGACGGGCTGGCTCGCCTATCCGCCGCTGTCCGGGATTGCCTACAGCCCCAATGTCGGCGTCGATTACTATATCTGGTCGCTTCAGATCGCGGGGGTCGGCACGACCCTGTCGGGGATCAACCTGATCGTAACCATCCTGAAGCTGCGCGCGCCGGGCATGGGCTTGATGAAAATGCCCGTCTTCACCTGGACCAGCCTGTGCGCGAACATCCTGATCGTCGCGAGCTTCCCGGTGCTTACCGCGTGCCTCGCGCTGCTCAGCCTCGACCGCTATGTCGGGACCAATTTCTTCACCAACGACTTCGGCGGGTCGGCGATGATGTACGTCAACCTGATCTGGATCTGGGGCCATCCCGAAGTCTACATCCTGATCCTGCCGCTGTTCGGCGTCTTTTCCGAAGTCACCTCGACCTTTTCGGGTAAAAAGCTGTTCGGTTATACCTCAATGGTTTATGCGACGGTGTGCATTACCATTCTCAGCTATCTGGTTTGGCTGCACCACTTCTTCACGATGGGCTCGGGCGCCAGCGTGAACAGCTTCTTCGGCATCACGACGATGGTGATATCGATCCCGACCGGCGCGAAGCTCTTCAACTGGCTTTTCACCATGTATCGCGGGCGCATCCGCTTCGACCTGCCGATGATGTGGACGGTCGCCTTCATGCTGACGTTCGTCGTCGGCGGAATGACCGGGGTGCTGCTGGCGGTGCCGCCGGCGGACTTCGTGCTCCACAATTCGCTGTTCCTGATCGCGCACTTCCACAATGTGATCATCGGCGGGGTGCTGTTCGGCCTGTTTGCGGCGATCAACTATTGGTGGCCCAAGGCGTTCGGCTTCAAACTCGACGTCTTCTGGGGCAAGGTCAGCTTCTGGTGCTGGGTCGTCGGCTTCTGGCTCGCCTTCATGCCGCTCTACAT
>CAZSMB010000038.1:0-21152 GCA_964607625.1 uncultured Sphingopyxis sp.
TCGATGGCGGTGCTGCCCGCCGGCGACTGACGGGAAGTGGCGGAGCGGGAGGTTTCAAGAACCTAACCGCATGTATTTGATATGCTTTTTCAAATACTTGCCGCGTAATTCGGGTCCCACACGAGGCTCCCCGTGCGCCTGAATCCATGATTCAGTCCGTATAACCTCTATGCCATTTTATCCGATTCTTGTCGATCCTTTTCGATGCTACGCCATAGCAAGATCGAGATTGCGAAGAGGTCGGTGGCCGACAAACGATCGAGCAGTGAAATAGTCGGGTCGGGATTGCGCCTCATTTCCGCCGTTCCATCATCGATGGCTTGGAGAACAAAAGCGGTCGTTCCGTTGAGGCGACAGCAGAAAACACGTCGCGCCTCTTCGAAGAGCCGCGCCAAAACCTTTCGAGCCAGTGTTTACTAGGCCGTAGACTAATAGACGCGCAGCCACAGCCGCATTGAGGCGAGTTGGACCATGCAAGGAAGTTCTCGGCCAGCTTATCATAGCGGGTTGCAACCCGGTGGAAGTGCTTCAGCTTGGAAAAGAATCGCTCGATCCGGTTCCGCTCGCGGTATAGCCATGTGCTGAAGTAAGGCTTTGATCTCCGGTTGGCCTTGTGCGGGATATTGGCGAATGCACCCTTCTCGCGGAGAGATGCGCGGATGGAGAGCGATTTTTTCAAGGAGGATTTGGGCTTCATCTTCGTTCCACGTCAATACGACGAAGCCCAAATCCTCCTCAAATCACAACCTCAAATCTGTGCCATTGGTGCTGACGGCAGACAAAGCCATCCTACTCTGACTCAACAGTCTTGAGAGCCGCGAATGGTCGCTGCGATTAGCGCCAACGCCTCGGATCCCGCTGCGATTTGATCGGGAAAGGAAGCAAAGCCGTGGATCGTGCCATCAAAGCAATGATAGTCTGACGCTGACCCGGCCGCGATCAGTGCGTCGTGATAGGCTCGTCCTTCGTCGCAAAGGAGGTCGAAGCCTGCGGTTATGATGAGCGCGCGAGGGAGACCCTCGAGTGTCTTTGCGCGTAGCGGGGAAACATAAGGATCGGAACGGTCGTGGCCGTCCGTAAGATACATGTCGGCGAACCAGGCCAGGTCCTTTCGACTGAGCAGTCGCGCATCATCCCCATGGGCCGTTCTCGACCCGAAATCGCTTTCGGGATCGGCATCCAGTACCGGATAGAGCAGGATCTGCAGATCGACGCGGGGGCCGTTGGTGTCACGCGCCCACTGGCATATGGCAGCGGCGAGATTGCCGCCTGCGCTGTCTCCGATCACGACAAGCGGCGTATCCGCGCCTCCCAGGGCGGCGCGGCTCTCGTCGGCCCAATGCAGAGCTTCGCAGCAATCATCGAAGCCGGCGGGGAACGGATGCTCGGGCGCAAGCCGATAGTCGACCGACACGACGCATGCCTGCGCGCGCTCCGCGATCGTGCGCGCCATTGCGTCGTGGGTATCGATGCTTCCCAGCGCCCAGCCGCCGCCGTGAAGCAGAAGAACGGTCGCGGAAGGCGTGCCCGGCCCTGCCGGTCGGTATATTCGCACCGGAACCCGGCCCGCCATTCGATCGATAGCGTCAATCCCATCGCCCTCGGCGCTTCGTGGTGCTGCCATGCCAGCAACCACGCGTCGCGCATCGGTAATGGAAAGCGATCGGAGCGGTTGCCCGTCAGGGACGGTAGCCGCTTCCAGGAAGTTGGCGGTATCGGTGTCGAACTCGGTCATATCGGTCCCTCCCGTTCAGTGGTTCCCTGTCAAGCTGTCGGCGGGAGAAAGACCTGGGTCCGGGGTGTCGCTCTTCTTGCTCCGCTGGCGCAGGCATTCGAGTTGAGCCTGCTGCTCAAGCGCGATAACGGCATCGACGTCGGTGAGGTGCGCGGCGGTATTCATCGTCTGTTTGGTCGTTCGCAATCCGATAGGGGAGACCGCGAGCATGTCGCTCGCCAGGTCGCGTGCATAGGCGTCCATCGCCTCGTCATCGGTAATCGCCGAAACGAGCCCGCGCGTATAGGCGCGCTCGGCATCGAGGAAGCGGCCGGTCATCATCAACTCGGCGGCCAGCGAACTGCCGAGCGTGCGTGGGAGATAATAGCTGGTGCCAAGTTCGCAGCCGGACAAGCCGAGCTTGACGAATGCCACGTTCATCCGGGCGCTTCGACCGGCAATCCTGATATCGGCTGCCAGCGCCAGGGCGAGGCCTCCGCCGCAGGCCGGGCCGTGGATAAGTGCGACGATTGGTTGCGGACATTCACGCATGCGCGCAACGATCCCGGTGAGGGGTGGGGCGGCATCGGGCGCGGGCGGCGCGTCAACGTCGACATCGGCAAAGGAAAATTCCTTGAGATCGAGGCCGGCGCAAAATCCCCTTCCGGCGCCGCGGATGATCACAAGGCGACACGCCTTGTCCTCCGCAAGCCTGCCGAAATAATCCCATAGCTCCCTGTTCATCGTATCGTTGATGGCGTTCAATCGCTCGGGGCGGTTGAGCGTGAGCCAGTCGATCGCGCCATCGCGCTGTATGTCGAGAGTTATATAGTCCGGCATGGGGCAAACCTCTTGCTGCATGTCGCTTACCGGCCAGCCGCGCGAAGCCCGCCGTCGATGCGAACCTGCGATGCATTCATATACGCCTGCTCGATGAGCAGGAGGACGAGCGCTGCAAACTCGCACGGATCGCCGGGGCGGCGAGGAAAGGTCACGCCGGCGGCGAGCGCGTCGCGCACTCTTCTTGAAAGTCCGGTCAGCATCGGCGTCGCGAAGGTGCCGGGCAAAATGGAGTTGATGCGGATGCCCTCGTTCATCAGATCTCGGGCCACCGGCAACGTCATGCCGGCAACGCCCGCTTTAGACGCGGCATAGGCGACCTGGCCAACCTGACCATCTTCGGCCGCGACCGACGATATGCAGACAATCGCGCCGCGTTCGCCATCCGCCAGCGGCTCGAGGTCGACCATCGCTGAAGCACTCTGGCTGATGCAGCGAAATGTCCCGAGGAGGTTGATGTTTATCACGCGGGTGAAATCCGCCATCGAATGCCCCGTGGCGGCGCCGGTCGCCTTGTCCCGTGCCACGGTCTTGGCTGCACTCGCAATGCCGGCGCAGGTGACGAGAACGCGCTCGACTCCGTGCTGCGCCCGCGCCCTTGCGAGCCCCGCTGCGACCGACGCGTCATCCCCGACGTCTACCGAAACAAAGAGCCCCCCGATGTCGTGCGCAACATGTTTGCCGCGCGTCGCATCGAGGTCGAAGATCGCAACGCGGGCCCCCGTCGCGGCGATTGCGCGTGCGGCGGCTTCGCCAAGCCCCGAACTGCCGCCGGTCACCACCGCTGCGATCTGTGGGCCGAGTTTCACGAGCGGTCCCCCGGAGGCGCGGACGCGCTGCGGTCGGCTGCCAGCTTCGTCCGCCGCGCCTTGCCCGCGTCGTCGCGCAAGGGTTCGGAACTGAACTCAAACGTCCTCGGGATTTTGTAGCGGACGAGCCGGGTGGACAGAAAGGCGCGGAGATCGTCTTCGCCGATCGCGTCCTGAGGCACGACCTGGACAATGGCGTGAACGCGCTGGCCGAGGTCGTCGTCGCGGAGGCCGATGACGATGCTCGACATGACCGCCGGATGGGCATCGAGCGCAGCTTCGACTTCGGCCGGGTAAATATTCGCCCCCCCGCTGAGGATCAGATCCGAGCGGCGATCGGCAAGGTAGAGATAGCCATCCTCGTCGAGATAGCCGAGGTCGCCCAGCGTTTCCCAGTCGCCCAGCGTCTGGGCGGTGGCGCCGACGTAGGTATAGGTGGATCCGGGGCCCGTGTCGGGAAGAAAATAGATAGCGCCGATCTCGCCTGGCGGACATTGTTTCCCGGCTTCATCGAGCACTCGCAGCGACGACCCGGGAAGCAGCTTGCCAACCGACCCCTTATGCTCGAGCCATTCGGTACCGCTGATGACCGTAAAGCCCTGTCCTTCGGTTCCGCCATAAAGCTCGAAGATCCGTTCTGGTCCCAGCCATGCGATCCATTCTTCCTTCAGCCAGATCGGACAAGGTGCGGCCATGTGAAAGACGATGCGCAAGCTCGACAGGTCGAAGCCAAGGCGTTGCTCGGCGGGAAGTCGCCAGATCCGCTGCATCATCGTCGGTACGAAGTTGACCCAGGTAACCTTGTGGCGTTCGATTAGCTGCAGAGTCTGCAGGGCATCGAAACGGTCCATCTCGATGACATGACCGCCGGTGAACAGGCAATGCGTGGTCACCGTGAGGGGCGAATTGTGATAGAGGGGGCCGGGATTGATGACCGTGTCGCCCGGCTCCTGCAGAATGACTGCCAGGCTGGGGTCGTGGGCGCTTTCGCGATGATCGACGATCAGCTTCGGCCGCCCGGTCGATCCGCCGCTGGTCATGATCTTCCAATGTTTCGCAACCTTTGCTGGCACGGGGGCGGGCGAATAGTCTTCCGGAATGAGCGCCTCGCGAGGCAGGACGTTGCGGCCCGGAAGACTGGAGGCGTCCGGGCCGACGATGAGTTGCGGGTCGGCGAGCTCGATGATTCCTTCCAGTTCCGCAACGGGCAATTTCTCGGAGACGATGTTCGGTGTGGCGCCGAGTTTCCAGGTTGCGAAAAGGACTTCGTAGACCGCGATGCTCTTCGGCATCGATATGGTCACCGTGTCGCCGGCGCTCACGCCCCAGTCGACGAGCTGCCGTGCCTGTTGGTTTGCGCGCGCATCCAGTTCGGCATAGGAAATCGTACGCCCGGCATGGGTGATAGCGGGCTTGTGGGGATCGCCTGCGCCGTGATGCGCCAGCAAGTCGCCCATCGGCAGCTTTGCTTCCCCGTCCTGGGGGAGCCCGAATACCGTTTCTGCCATGCTTCCTCTCTCTTGCCGCGGCTTATCGCCCTCTCGAGCCTGGCATAGGCCGGGCATCCGGATTTGCAGAAGCGAGTTTCATTGACGAGATATGCCCGCGGCGCATGCCCTGTGCAGCTATTCCCTCGCGGCATCCCCACCGCGCCTTTGGAATTTCTGCGTGAGGGCGCGACGTGGTTCAAGGTCCGGCATGCAGAACGGGCGCTCCGACCCGGACACGGCCGAGGATAGGGTGAAATGGATATCGCAGGCAGATCAGCATTCATTACCGGCGGTGCCAACGGCATCGGACTGGGTATCGCGCGCCAATTGGCTGCCGCGGGCGTCAAGCTTGCGCTTGTCGATATCGACGCGGGGGCGCTTGGCAGGGCCAAGGCCGAGCTTGGCGAGCTGGTATCGGTTGTGACGGCGGTCCTCGATGTGCGCGATCGCGACGCCTATGCGCGCGTCGCCGACGTCGTCGAGGATGCTGTCGGTCCGATATCCCTGCTGTTCAACAACGCCGGTGTGTCGGGCGCATTTCCAGTCGCGAAGCTCAATTACGACATGTGGGACTGGGTGATCGGCATCAACCTTTACGGGGTGATCAATGGCGTCCAGACCTTTCTCCCGCGCATGGTCGAGCGCGGGGAGGGCGGATATATCGTCAATACCTCGTCCGGAGCCGGGCTGGCCGCAACGGCTTCAGGTACGCTTTATTGTACGTCGAAGTTCGGTGTTGTCGGGTTGTCGGAGGCGCTGCATCATGAGCTCGCCCCTGCCAATATAGGCGTCTCGGTCCTTTGCCCCGGTCCGGTGGCCACCGACCTGCCCCGACGCTCCGCCGACGCCCGGCCCGAAGCAGACTTGACCCACGAAGAGCGTTCGCAGGCAGCCGACCGGGTGGCGATGGTCACCGATTTTCTCAGCCGCGGCGCAACCCCCGACGAGGTCGGTCGTATGGTCCTGGCTGCGATCGGCGAGGGCCGACTGTTCATCCATACCGATCGACTCATGGCCGAGGCGGTCGCTGCGCGGAGCGCGGCAATCCTGGCAGCGGTTCCAGCAGCATGACCGACGCCGGCAGGCCCTCGCGCCTGCGTTCTCACCTGATGCTGGTCCTGCTGATGCTGGCGGCGGTCTTTGCATATGCCGACCTCCAGATCTTCGCGCTGCTGGCGACCCCGATTAAGCGCAGCTTCGCCTTGTCTGACGCGAGCCTGGGCGTGTTGGCGGGCCTGGCGCTCAACATCACGATGGCGATCGCACTGATCCCGGTTGGGATGTTGGTCGACAGGATCAACCGGGTTCGCCTGATGATGGCCGCAGCGGCCTTATGGAGCCTGTTCACGCTGCTGACCGGCCTGAGCGGCAGTTTCTGGCAACTCTTCGTATGCCGCATCGGCATGGGCGTGGCGGAGGCGGTTGTCTATCCCGCCGCATATTCGCTGATCGCCGACCTTTACGCACCCAGGCGCCGGGCCTTGGCGGTGTCGATCTATCTGATGGGAACATTGGCCGGTGCCAGCCTGGCGACGATTCTCAGCGGGACCCTGATCAAGGCACTTGAGGCCGCCGCCGTCCTGAATGATGGCGGTATATGGGACTATCCGGTCTGGCGGACCAGTTTCGTGCTGGGAGCTATTCCGGGCCTCGTGCTGGTCGCGCTGCTGGCGCTGGTTCGCGAACCCGCGCGGCAAGTCGACGACGGCGTCCCCGAAGAGAAGAGCGGCGAATCCTTCATTCGCTTCTTCAGCCGCGAGCGGGCCCTGCTCGGGCGACTTGTCGGGGCGATGGTGCTCCTGCAACTCGGAATGGCCTCCATGTTCTTTTGGATACCGAGCAGCTTCACGCGGATGTTCGGATTCAGCGAGGGCCGAGCCGGCGAATGGTTGGGGGCGATTTTCGGAGTGGGGTCCTTGACGGGGATCGCGCTCGCCACCCTTTTCATGGCGATGTTGCGCGGCCGCGACGAGATCAGGGCGCCTCTCCGGGTATTCAGGACCGGTGCAGTGATGGCCGCGTGCACGGTGTTGCTGCTGCCGTTTGCGACCGCGCCCTATGCGCTCGCCGGAGCGACCGTGGCCTTCATCGCGTCGGTTTATGTCGGAACCACGGTTGCGCCGACCATTTTGATGAACGTCGCGCCGAACCAGTTCCGCGGACAACTGGTCGCTCTGCAAACGTTGATCTTGATGGGATTGACCGGGGTGACGCCGCCGCTGGTCGGCGCGTTGTCCGACCATATATTCACCGGCCGCCAGGGACTTGTTCTGGCATTCAGTGCGCTCGCCATCCCTTGCAGCCTGGCAGCGCCCCTGCTGCTGGTGGGTCTCAACCGGCTACTCGATCTCTACCGGCAGAATGCGGTGCACGCGCGAGGGCATTCCGTCGCAACATAGGGCGAGAGCCAAAGGAATTGGACCCGGGAGCGACCTGCAGACATCCCGGCAACGAAACCAGCGATTTCAAGGAGAGGAAGCGGCTATGCCCGAGTTTACCCAGATCTTGTATGAAAGGCCGGCGCCGCACGTGGCCCGCATCGTGATGAATCGCCCCGAGAAGCTCAACGCTCAGGGCAATATCATGACCTATGAGATCGATGCCGCATTCAAGCGCGCCTGTCACGATGACGATGTGCATGTCATTATCCTTGCCGGCGCCGGAAAGCACTTCAACGCGGGGCACGACCTCACCTTCGAAGACCCGGTCATGCCGACCGAGGAGCAGGCTGTCGGTATGTGGGCACAATTCGGCGCGGCGGGCTGGGAGGGCGGCTATGCTCGCGAGAAAGAAGTCTATCTCGAGATCACCGAGCGATGGCGCAACGCGCCGAAGCCCACCATCGCCGAAGTCCAGGGCGCCGTCGTCGCCGGGGGCAACATGCTTGTTTGGGCGTGCGACCTGGTCGTGTGCAGCGAGGATGCGCGCTTCCGTGACAATACCGCGTCGGAAATGGGTGTGCCGGGCGTCGAGTTCTTCCAGCATCCTTTCGAGCTCGGCGTGCGCAAGGCCAAGGAATGGCTTTTCACCGGAGACTGGCTCAGTGCGGCCGAGGCCGAGCGACGCGGGATGGTCAACCATGTCGTGGCGCGAGAGGAACTGTCCGCCAAGACGCTCGAACTCGCGGGCAAGATCGCTGCCAACAACCCCTTCACGATGAAACTGGTGAAGGAGTCCATGAACAAGAGCCACGACCTGATGGGCCGAAAGCACGCCATGGATGCGGCTTTTGCCTTGCACCAGATCGGTCATATGCAGGCGTTGCTGGTTCACGGCTTCCCGATTGATATCACCCGGCTGCATCCCTCGCTTCGCGCCAGCATCGAGCAGATGAAAGAGGCGGGGGCCGACCTTGCCGCGAAGAAGCCGGCATGACGATCGAGATCTCGGGACGCATTGCGTTCGTCACCGGCAGCGCGAACGGTATCGGTTTGGGTATCGCGCGCGCATTGGCCAAGGCAGGCGCGAACCTCGCACTGGCTGATATCGACGGCGACCGGCTTGCCGAGGCGAAGGCCGAATTGGGCGGCAGCGTCAACGTCGAGACGTTCGTGCTCGACGTGCGCGACCGTGCCGCGTTCGATCGCGTCGCGGACCGCGTCGAAGCGACGTTGGGGCCGGTGTCGCTGCTGTTCAACAATGCGGGGGTGGCCGGCGGGGCGCCGGCAGCCCGGATGACCTACGAGCTTTGGGATTGGGGCATGGGCATCAATCTTGATGGGGTCATCAACGGGGTCCAGACCTTCATGCCTCGAATGATCGAGCGCGGCGGAGGCGGCCATATCGTCCACACGGCCTCGGGCGCGGGGCTCGTCAGCAGCGGGACCGCGGGCGTATTATACCAAACCGCGAAATATGCCGTGGTCGGAATGGCGGAAACGCTCGCCTTGGAACTGGCGGACCATGATATCGGCGTGTCGGTACTCTGTCCGGGGCCGGTGGCGACCGACATCATCCGCCGCACCCGCGGCTTGCAGCCAAGCGTTACGCGATCGATGAGCGAGCGGGAACTGACCGCCGCGCGCGCCGAAAGCGCGCGGCAGCGCGGACTCCTGGCGGCCGGCGTTTCTCCCGACGATGTCGGCGAATGGGTGCTGGCGGCGATGCGTCGCAACCAGCTCTACATCCACACCGACGACTTCGTCGTGCCTTATCTGGAGGAGCGCACCCGGCAAATCCTGGATGCCATGCCATCCCCCGTCGTGGCGGGCTAAGCGCGGAGACCCCGAATGGATTTCGATTTTTCGGACGAGCAGAAATCGCTCAAGGACGAGGCACGTCGCTATCTCAGCGCCCGTTGCACGTCGGCGGTTACGCGCCGCGTACTCGACGACGACAAGCGGCCATTTGATCGTGAGCTCTGGGAAGACGTTGCGGCGATGGGCTGGCTCGGCGCTGCGATCCCCGAAGAATATGGCGGCGCCGGCCTTGGGCAGGTCGAGCTCTGCGCGTTGGCAGAGGAACTTGGCCGCGTGATCGCGCCGATCCCTTTCGCATCGACGGTATACGTCTTTGCTGAGGCGATCATGAAGTTCGGCAATGAAGAGCAGAAGAAGCGGCTCTTGCCCGGCATCGTCACGGGGGCGGTGATCGGCTGTCTCTCCACCGCGGCAGGACCCGGCGTGACGTCGGCGGCAGCGGTCGCCACCGCGATACAGGACGGACGGTTGGAGGGCGTGAACATCCCCGTGACCGATGGGGACGTCGCAACCCATGCGATCGTGCTGGCGGGCGGCGACCTCGGGCCAAGCCTTTGCCTGGTCGATCTCGCCGCCGCCGGCGTGACGCGCGAGCCGCTGCGCTCGCTCGACCCGAGCCGCAGCATCGCGCGGCTGGAGTTTGAAGATTGTCCTTGCGAGCTCATCGGGCGCGAAGGAGGCGGTGCTGCCATGCTGTCGCACATCCTCGACCGAGCCGCCGCCCTTTTCGCGTTCGAGCAGGTCGGAGGGGCGGATCGTTGTCTCGAGATGGCGAGGGGCTATGCCTTGGAGCGCTATGCGTTCGGCCGCGTCATAGCCAGCTACCAGGCGATCAAGCACAAGCTCGCCGATATCTATGTCAAGAATGAGATTGCCCGCTCCTGCGCCTATTATGCCGCCTGGGCCCTGGACACCGATGCCGGCGAACTGCCCGAAGCAGCGGCGGCGGCGCGGATCGCCGGCAGCAATGCCTATGACTTTGCCGCCAAGGAAAATCTCCAGACGCATGGCGGCATGGGATTTACATGGGAAGTCGATTGCCACCTGCACCTGCGCCGCGCCCGACAGTTGGCATTGGCGCTCGGGGGGCCTCCGTTCTGGCGCGAGCGGTTGGTACGGCGCCTCGAACGCCGCAACGCGGCCTGAGGAGAAGACAGAATGGATTTCAACGACAGTCCCGCGGAGGCGGCCTTCCGCGCCAGGGCGCGCGCCTGGCTCAACGCCAACGCCCCCCGCACCGCAGCAGGCGCGAGCCAGTCACTGGAAGACGCGAAGGCCTGGCAGACCAAGAAGGCCGACGCAGGCTATGCGTGCATCACCTGGCCCGAGGAATGGGGCGGTCCGGGCGGAACGCCAATGGAGCAGGTGATCTTCGACCAGGAAGAGGCGCTGCACGGCCGTAATTATGATTTCTTCCTGATCGGGCTGGGTATGTGCGTCCCGACCGTGATGGCCTTCGCCGACGAGGCTACCAAGCGGCGCTTCGTGGGCCCTGCCATGCGCGGCGATGAAATCTGGTCGCAGCTCTTCTCGGAGCCATCGGCAGGGTCGGATGTGGCAGCGGTGCGAACCCGCGCCGTTCCCGCCGACGATGGCTCGGGTGACTGGATCGTCGACGGGCAAAAAGTATGGACCTCGGGCGCCCATTATTCCGATTACGGCATCATACTCGTGCGCACGGATCCCGATCTCCCGAAGCACCAGGGGCTGACGATGTTCTGGCTCGACCTGAAGAGCCCCGGGGTCGATATCCGGCCGATCCACCAAGCCTCGGGTGAGAGCGATTTCAACGAGGTATATCTTAGCGGCGTGCGCATCCCCGACCGCCAGCGGCTCGGTGGGGTGGGCGAGGGTTGGAAGGTGGCATTGGTCACGCTGATGAATGAAAGGTTGGCGGTCGGCGGGGGCACCGGAGCCAATTGGTCCGACCTTTTGGAACTCGCGCGGCAGCTATCGGGACCAAGTGGAACCGGCTCTGCGGTAGAGGATCGCGGGGTACGCGACCGCATCGCCGAATGGTATGTCGCGGCGGAGGGATTGCGCCTGACCCGTTACCGGGTGCTGACAGCACTCGGCCGGGGCCAGACCCCGGGCCCGGAGTCGGCGATCGGCAAGATATTGTCGGCGCGCCAGGCCCAGGACATTGCCCAGGAGGCCTTCGACCTGCTCGATCAATATGGGATTATTGCCGGCGGAGCGGCCGACACGCTGGGAGCTTCAAAGTTCCGCGGCGGATGGTTCTCCGGCACGATGCTGCGTATCGCCGGCGGCACCGACGAGATTCTCAAGAACATCGTCGCCGAACGCGTTCTGGGTCTACCTCAGGACGTTCGCGTCGATCGCGACGTCGCGTTCGTCGACCTTCCGCGGGGCGTGTGAGCAAGGTGACGGACAGCCCCGTCTCGATCGAGAAAAAAGGGGCCATCGCGCACCTGGTTCTCAACCGTCCCGAGGCGGGCAATTCGATCGACGTGGCCATGGCGCAAGCGCTGCGCGACGCGGCTATCGCCCTGGACTGCGACCCGGCGATCCGCTGCGTCGTCATCAGGGGAGCAGGCCGGCTATTCTGTGCCGGCGGAGATGTGCGGGCTCTTCATGCGGCCGGAGATGGCGTCTCGGACCTCTTGTCGGAAATCACCGGCCATCTGCATGCGGCCTATGCCCGGCTCGCGCGCCTGCGCAAGCCGTTGGTCATCGCCGTGCATGGCGCGGTGGCGGGGGCGGGATGCGGACTCGTGGGGCTTGGCGACGTGGTCATCGCCACACCCGCCGCTTCCTTCACTCTTGCCTATCCAGGCATCGGCCTGTCGCCCGATGGCGGCGTCAGTTGGCTCCTGCCGCGATTGATCGGCATGCGGCGAACCCAGGAATGGTTCTTGAGCAATCGGAGGATCGCAGCGGAAGAAGCGGCTGCAATCGGGCTGATCACCCGGGTCGTTGCCGCGGATGGGCTCGACGAAGAGCTTTGCAAGCTGGCCAACGGACTCGCCGCGATGCCGACCGGGGCGCTGAGCGCGACGAAGCGCCTGCTCCTCGACGGCCAGCATAGCGGCTTTGAGGCGCAGCTTGAAGCCGAGGCTCTGGCGATCTCGGCACAGGGCGGATCGCGCGAAGCCCGCGAAGGTTTCAGCGCATTCATCCATAAGCGGCCGGCTCTCTTTCGTTAAGGCGGCGGCGGCCGCATCGCTTCGTTGCAAGCCTTGATGAAGGCTCTCGTTGCCGGTCGCGGCGGCATTCGAAGGCGTGTGGCGCAGCACAGCGGAGCCGGTTCATGCGATTCGAGGAAGGGCACGCGAGCAAAGCGCCGGGCGAAGCCATCGGTGGCGGCGAAATCGACCGACGCAACGCCGATCGCGTCGGTTTTTGCAACCAGCTTGGCGACGATCGGAAAACTGTCGATGAAGTGAATCTTGGTTTGTGCATCGACATCGCTCTGCTCGTAGATTTGCCGCATGAATATGTCGTAGGGTCGGGAGTCCGCGGGCGAGATGATCTCGTATTTTGCGAGGTCGGCGAAGGTTACTGTCTCGCACGCCAGGATCGGGTGATCGCGCCGCGCGAACATCGTCGTCAGGAGCGGTGGTAGCCCCTCGCAGCGAAAATCCGGTTCTTGGTCGAAAGCCGCCTCGAACCCGAACGCCGTGTCGATCGCGCCGCTCCGGAGTTTTTCGGCGGTGCGCTCGAAATTCGCGGCGGTGATATCGAGACGCAGAGCGGGATGGCGTGAAACGAGTAGCGCCACGGGTTCCGCGAGCAGCCATTCGATTGACGCGGGGCAGACGCCGATCCGGAGAATTCCGGAATAGGGATCGGAGCCCGTATAGGCGCCGCGCATGAGATCTTGCGCCTCGTCGATCAGGCGCGCGGCACGCTCGACGAAACGTCGCCCGTCATCCGTGAGGATCACGCCATGGGCGGTGCGGGTGAAGACCAGGAACCCGAGCTGCCGCTCCAGGTCCGCTATGCTCTTGGTCACCGCGGACTGGGTAAGCCCTACCCTCTCGGCCGCCGCGGTAAACGAGCCGCAGCGGGCGGTAGCGACGACGTGAACGAAGCGGCGGTCAAGCATGTCAGCGCCTGGCGCTCAATCTTCGAACAGGAAATGCGTCAGCACATCCAGCCATTCGTCGGGATGGTCGAGCCAGCCATGACCGGCATTTTCGACGATGTGCATTTGTGCAAGACCGTTGGGAATGGCCGCGACCATCTCCTGGGCCAGGGGCAGCGGCAGGATCGGGTCCAGTTCGCCGTGAAGAACGAGGGTGGGGCATTGGATACGCGCCAGCGCCGCGCGATAATCCATGCGGTTCCACTCGCCGCCGTCGGCAAAAAACATGCGGCGCACCTCGGATCGGTCTATCGAGCGACCCAGCGCCTCCATGTCGAACTCTCCGACGGTATAATGCGGGAGACAATGGGCGAAGAAGGCCGCCTCGGTTTCCAGCGTGGCGCCATTGAGGTGACGGCGGGCGATTTCTCCGACCTCCGGTCCGCCCAGTCTGCCGAACATGTCGGCCGAGAGATTTGCGTCGGTGCGTGGGGCCGTGGAAACCAGGGCAAGCTTGGCCAGGCGATCAGGATAGGTGGTGGCAAAGGCCTGGGCAACGAAGCCGCCGAAGGACGCCCCGAGGATATAGGGCCTCTCGATTTCCAGGGCCTCCATGAAGGCGGCAACATCGTCGGCCCATTGCGCCAAGGTCCAGGAAGCGGGCGTGCCTTCATCGCTTCGGCCCTGGCCACGATGGTCGAGATAGATGAGCTGGGCGTGCTCGGCCAGCGGCGACAGGAAGGGCTTGTAGGTGGCGTGATCGGCCCCTGGACCGCCGTGAAGCAGCAACACGGTCGGTCGCTTGCGCATCGCCGGCCCCTCCGGCACCAGCTCTGCCCCTTCCACGTCGAAATATAGTCGTACCCCGTTCACGGCGACCCGCATCGCTTCACCTCCATTGAGAAATTTGTGATAATGATATACAAAAGATAATCATTGTCCAATGGAGTTGTCGGATGTCAGAGGATTTGAAGGCGCAAGCGGTGCAAGCGATCGACGGGTTGAGTTCGGAAATCCTCGATGTCGCCCGGAAAATTCACGGGCGACCCGAACTGGCTTTTGAAGAGCGTTACGCTGCCGATCTTCTATGTACCGTCCTGGAGAGGCATGGCATGACGCCCGAGCGCGGCGCCTATGATCTCGAAACCAGCTTTCGTTGCGACATCGGAGACGAGGGGCCCGTGGTTGCGATACTTTCCGAATATGATGCCTTGCCCGAACTCGGCCATGCCTGTGGGCACAATCTGATCGCGGCGATGGGGCTGGGCGCGGCCCTCGGCCTCTCCAAGCTCGGCGGGCTGCCCGGACGCGTGCGTTATCTCGGCACGCCCGCCGAGGAGCATGGCGCGGGCAAGGCCGTCATGGTGGAGCGCGGCGCGTTCAGCGGTGTCGACGCAGCGATGATGGTGCATCCCGCAACGGCGGATCTCGAAGCGATGCCGGCCCTTGCCTTTACGGGGGTCAAAGCGATTTTTCGAGGGAAGGCGGCTCACGCCTCGGTCGCGCCGGACAAGGGGATCAACGCCCTCGATGCCTGCGTGAGCGCCTATCAGAACATCGCGCAGTTGCGCCAGCATATCGCCCCCTACGAGCGCCTCCATGGGATCATCACCTATGGCGGCGCCGCTCCCAACATCGTGCCCGAGCGCGCGGAGGCAGAATATTTCGTTCGCGCGAAGAGCCAGGAGGCGCTTCGGGCCTTGGTCGAGCGCATGACGCGCTGTCTGGAGGCAGGAGCGATGGGGGCCGGTGCCTCGGTCGATCTTGAATGGTGGGATCAGTCCTACCTTGATCTCAGGAGCAATGGCGCGCTGGCAAGGGCCTACCGCGCCAATGCCGAGCAACTGGGGCGTTCCTTCTTCGAAGTGGCCGATATTCCGCCGGGACTCGCAGGCAGCACCGATATGGGCAATGTCAGTTACGTCACGCCATCGATTCACCCGACCGTGGCGATCGGTGTCGGCGATATTCCCATCCATACCGCGTGCTTTGCGCATTGCGCGGCTTCGGAGACCGGAGAACAGGCGACGCTCGACGCGGCCAAGGCCATGGCGATGACCACCATCGACTTCTTCACGAGCAGCGAATTGCGCGCCGCGGTCGCGCAGGATTTCATCACCGGCGCGGGTTCGCTATGAGGGGCCTTTCGTTTCACCATCCGGACAAGATCATGAACGCGTTCGCCCAGCCTGCCATTGCCGAGCCCTCGCTGCGCGAGCGCAAGCTCCAGCGAACGCGGCAGACGATTATCGACGAGGCATCGAAGCTGTTCCGCAGGCACGGTTACTCGACGACGACGCTGAAAGACATCGCGGAGGCGGCAGAGACGTCCGTCGCGACCATCATGCGCTATTTTGGCAGCAAGGACGCAATCCTGCTGCACCGCGAGCATGTGGTGCTCGGCGAGATATCGGCGCATGTGCGCGCCCGCGCATATAAGACGCTCGACGAGGGGCTGCGTGACGTGACGCGGACCTCGATGCTCAACCTGCCGGGCCGTGTCCAGCTGTTCGGGCTCATCGCCAACGATCCCGAATATCTTCCGATCATGTCGGCGATGCGCGCCGAATGGGAAGCAGTGCTCACCGAGCTGTTCCTGCAATTTTCGGGGGATAGCTGGGAGGAGCAGGTGCGCGCCAAGAGTCTTGCCGCGATGATGACCGCGAGCGGGCTGGCACATATGACCTGCTGGCACGAAAACGGGATGAAGCAAGATTTGCTCGAGATGCAGCAGGGCCTGATCGACGAATTCATCGAGGCCTTCATCCGGCCGATCGACGAACGATACGCGGCCCGCCAGGTGATATCTTCGTCCTGACCCGCTCGCGGTAGCGGCCCGCCGGGTTCACGCGTCCTTCTCCATTCCACCCATTTGGGGCGTCCTGCGAATCGGCAGGTCGCGCGCTCGCGATGCCTGTCCGCCACGATTGCGACGTGCGCGGCAAGGGCAGCGCGAACCCCAAATATTGCGGGTATCCGCCCCGATAAGAATATTTGACAATCATGCTCAAATGAATATTGTATTCATCAAACGGCCAATCGATGGTCACGAATGAACAGGGGGACGTGGTGATGATCTATCATGCGAGCATGGCGCGCCGTACGGCAGTTCTGGTGAGCCTGGCGACGGCGCTGGCAGCAGCGCCGGCGATGGCCCAGGATGCCCCGACGGCCGATCCGGACGCCGACGGCGGTGAAATTATTGTGACGGGCCAGAAGATGGGCGCGCAATCGGTGCTCACCGTTCCCGTTTCGATCACCGCGATCGATGCCGAGACTTTGAATGACGCGGGCCTAAACGGGCTCAGCGACATCTCGAAGCTCGCACCCAGCGTAAACCTGGTGGAGTCGTTCGGGCGCGCTGCCAATTATCTTTCTATTCGCGGCGTCTCGAGCACCGAGACCGGTACGCCCACCGTCCAGGTCTTCGTCGACGGGTTCACCACGGGTATTCCGACCGGTGCGATCAACACCACCCTGTTCGATATCGACCGGGTCGAGATCCTGGAAGGGCCGCAGGCAACTCTGTACGGGGCCAATGCAATCGGCGGCGTCATCAACTATATTACCAAGAAGCCCGGGGATGATATGGAAGCATCGCTGCGCCTTTCTGCCGCAGACTATGGCGAGGCGTCGGCGATTGGCAGTGTTTCCGGGCCGGTGGTCCCTGGCATCCTCGCGGCGGGCGCCGCTGTTGCCTATCATCGCCGCGACGGATTCCTCCGCAACGTCGCGACCGGCGACCGACACGCCGATTCGCAAGAAGATATCTCGGCGCGCGCTGCGCTGCGCGCGACGCTTGGCGCGACCACCATCGATCTTACGAGCAGCTACAACCATACCAATGATGATTGCGGCGATTGCTCCTATATTCCCGACAGTTTTCCGCTCACGGGTGCGGCAAATGACACGTCGCTGCGGGACGGCTTGGTCGATACCAACGAGTTCAGCCGCAATATTGACCAGCTCGGCCCGCAATATCTGCACCGCACCGGCCACACCGAAGTGCTGACCATCGAGCATGATTTCGGTGACGCGGTGCTGACCTCGATCACCGGCTATGGCGCCTATGATACGGACATTGCCTTCGACCTTTCGCGCGCGGCATCGCGCAGCCCGGGCCTTGTCACCTATGTAATCAGCAATACGCAGGATGAAGCCTACAGCCAGGAACTGCGCCTTGCGGGGGGCGCGCCGGGAGCATTCAACTGGTTGATCGGCGGATATTATCTCCATTCCACCCAGGAATCGCAGACCTATCTGGGCGTGCTGCTACCCAATCCGATCAACCTTCAGGATATCAGGACGAAGAACTACGCGCTCTTTGCCAACGTCAGCCTGCCTCTCGGATCGTTCGTCGTGAGCGGAGGGCTGCGTTATGACCATCAAGAGGTTGCGTCGGAAAATCCGCTGTTCGCCCTGGCCGGAAAGTCGAAGAGCAACGAGGTCCTGCCACGCGTTACCGCTGAATATCATTTCGGCGACAACATGATGTTCTATGCGACCGCATCAAAGGGATACAAGTCCGGCGGCGTCAATGTCGGTACCCCGGATCCGGTCGCACCGCGCACCTATGCGCCCGAGTTCCTGTGGAATTACGAAGCAGGACTGAAAGGAAAGCTGTTTGACAATCGTCTCATCTTCACCCTGGCAGCGTTCCGCATGGACTGGACCGATCGCCAGGTGCAACTCCTCGATACCAGCGGGCTGCTTGCCTACCAGGCGAACCTGGGGACCAGCCACATCAACGGAGCCGAACTGGGTCTGACCCTGAATGCGGGTCCCGCCTTCAGCCTGTCCGGATCACTGACGTATCTCGACGGCAAGATAGACCGCTACATCGACGAGAGCGGGGTTAGCGATTTTTATAGTATCGACCCCGACCTTCACGGCAATCGCCTGCCCAATGCTCCGAAATTGCGCGCCTCGCTGAGCCCGCAGTTCGTCACTCCGATCTCCGGCGGCTACAAGCTGCGCGCGCGGGCGGATGTGGCATATACGGGTGAACGTTATTTCGATGCGCAGAACCTGCTGCGCCAGGACGAATATGCGCTGGTCAATCTATACATAGGCATCGAGAACGACCATTTCGAAATTGGCGCATTCGCGAACAATCTCTTCGATCAGGGCTATCACAGCGCCGGAAATCTGACGACTCTCGGACCTCTGATGACCACCGGTTCGCCGCGCTGGATCGGCGTTCGCTCGCGGATCAAGCTGTAGATGAGAAACGTCCGGCTCTCTTTGAGGCTTAGAGCGTTCGGAGAGGCGCTGCCGAAATCCTGCGGGCGGGCCCCATGCGTCTGATCACATATCGGCAAGGCGGAGCTGAGAAGCTCGGCGCTTGGATCGATGGCGATGTTCGCATCGTCGATCTCCAGTGCGCGGCGGAGCGGTGCAGGGAGCCGCAAGCATATTTTGCCTCCATGTTGGCCTTGGTCGAAGCGGGACCCGCAGCATGGGATATCGCGCGGTCACTGGTCCGGTCGGCGCCGAGCGAAGCGGTTTGCGAAACAGCCGACTGTACGCTCATGGCACCTCTGCCGCGCCCGACGCAAATCCGCGATTGTCTTAGCTTTCCTGGTCATGTCGAAGGTGTTTCGCGGGCGCATTACGAGCGTGTCATCGCCGCCTCGCCCCTACCTGAAAAGATGCGGGCGGAACTGGAGGCCGAAGGACGCTTCCGCGTTCCGCCGTCCTTCTACGAGATTCCCGTCTATTATCTGTCGAACCGGATGGCAGTAACCGGACCGGATGCCGACGTGGCCTGGCCTCTCTACTCGAATTCCATCGATTATGAGATGGAATGGGCCGCGGTCATCGGGAAGGAGTGCCGCGGCGCTACAACCGATACGGCACGCGAGCATATCTTTGGCTACACAGTATTCAATGATTGGTCCGCACGTGACGAACAGATGCGGGTGATGACCGGCGCGCCGATCAACCTCGGCCCCGGCGCGGGCAAAGATTTTTGCAACAGCTTTGGACCCTGCATCGTCACTCCCGACGAAATACCTGATCCCTATGACCTGGAAATGATCGTCCGCGTCAACGGCGAGCAAGTATCGAGGGGCAGCACCGCGAGTATGCATTTCACCTTCGAGGACCAGATCGAGTCGCTTTCGCGCGCCGCGACGCTCTACCCGGGCGAGATCATCGGGTCTGGGACCGTGGGCGGCGGGTGCGCCTTCGAAACCGGCCAGGTTCTTGCCTCGGGCGACGTGATTGAGTTGGAAGTGGAGGGGATTGGTGTTCTCCGCAACTGCGTGATCGCGCAGCACATCAAGTAGCCTCCAGCATGCAGCAAGACATCGGTTCGGGCGCGGTACCAGCGTTGAGGGTTGACGTTCAGCAGCCTGTTCCAGGCCAGCGTCAAAGGTCGCGGCGCATCTGAAAGCGATTTGCCTGCGACGCCGATCCTTATGCCGGCGCGCGTCCGCTCAAAAGTTGCTGAATTGTTTGCGCAGCAGGAAAGCCAAATCGCGAAGAGAGCACCCAGGACCTAAGCCGCCCCCGGATCAGGAAAACCCATTTTGGCCGGTGCGCCTCGTCACCTCGAGATGCGCAGAAGGCGCCGGTTCGAATGCCGCCTGTCCGCCCTGCGAGCGGCAGCGCATTTCCGGTGGCTCACGCTGCCTCGATCACGACCGTGTCGATGGTAAAGGACCCGTCCGTTTCGATGGCAAAATGGCTGGCGACCCCGCTCGTCACCAGACCCTGCAAGGCGCGGATCGCAGCGACCCGATCAGGCGCGGTGCGCATCCGCGCGGTCCATTCGATAAAGTCCATGCGCAGCCTGCCGCGCGCGATAGCGGTAATGGAAAAGCCCGGTTGAACCAGCGTCGTCCGCCATTCGGCCAAGTTATAGTCGCGCACATGCGAGGGGGGCGCAATGGTTCCACCGCCTGCAAATGCGTGTTGGCGGTGGGCAAGCGATCCGCGTCTGCTGGCTTTGGTGCATGTCTGCGAAACGATCGGCTTCCTCGACGCATGGATTGCTTACGGTGAACCGGGAATGTCACGCGGATACCAGGACGCCTACGTGTGGCAGGCGGGCCTTGTCGTTCGCGCGTTTGGCGCACGGGGTTTTGGACTCTATCAGCTTGCTCGCAGTTTCCTGATGCTGTGTCCGATCGCATCCCGGCGGTCATCTCGATTAGCCATAAATGGATGAAATCGAGTCTCGCGTGCGCGTTCTAGCGCGCTCGCTTTTTCGAGCTCTGTGGATCGATCAAAACCCGTCGTCATTTGGTAGGAGGGGATGGTCGCGCGCCGGAGTTGCCCACGCCGCCCTGACTTGGTCCGCGTCCTTGCGCTTGTCTTCGTCGTTCAGCTGAGACCAGGGCACCAGCTTGTCATGAAGCTGCCGGTCCCTGGTTTCCTGGGTCCTCGGGCCCGGGCGCCAGCCATCGAGCAGTCGCTCGGCACACCAGCGTCGATGTTCCGACATCGCCGCCCGAAGGAGCGCATCTTCGTGTTGACTTCCCCTTGCAGCCAGTTCGGCAAGGTCGAATTGTTTCACGGCTTCGTGGTCGGCTGCGGCTCGATTGGCGTGAACGAATGTCTCGCTGATGTCGCGCCAGTCCTTGTTGGCGGGAAGTGGAGTGGCGTCGTCGCTGAGGCCATGCAGATAAACAAGGTGCTTGCGCGCCGCAGCCTCATCCCGCTCTCTCGAAACGAGACTCCGCGCTTGGCTTTCGAGCGAGAGGATGACGGGCGCCGCGAACGGCATTCGGCTCCCCTCGTACAAATTGCGGAGCGCGGGAATAGACCGTACCACCGGTTGCACCAATGCTGGCGATTCCGCGAGTTGCTGGATCTCGGTTGCCAGCCGAAAACATGTCCGGGCGGTCGCGCCGTCATCGCCCATATCCACGATGAAGCGCGTAACGCTGCCGTCGGACAGCAGGCTGCCGATCGGCAAGGCTGTCGCAACCGGGTCTATGTCAGCTTCGGTTGCCGCACGAAAATGGCTGAAGGCCGTTCGATGCAGGGTAAGCCACTCCTGCCATGCCTCAAGGTCATCGGACGCGATAGACACTTTGGGTGTGG
>CAZSMB010000039.1:0-20981 GCA_964607625.1 uncultured Sphingopyxis sp.
AGAAAGAAAGGAGGCCATCATGGCCAAGAAGATCAGCGGCTATATCAAGCTGCAGGTGCCCGCCGGCACCGCCAACCCCTCGCCGCCGCTCGGGCCGGCGCTGGGTCAGCGCGGCGTCAACATCATGGAATTCTGCAAGGCGTTCAACGCCGCGACCGACGGCATGGACAAGGGCACCCCGACCCCGACCATCATCACCGTCTTTGCGGACAAGAGCTTCTCGTTCGTCACCAAGACGCCCCCGGCGACCTACCTCATCAAGAAGGCCGCGAACCTGAAGTCGGGTTCGAAGGAGCCCGGCAAGATCAGCGGCGGCAAGATCGCGCGCTCGAAGCTCGCCGAAATCGCCGAGATCAAGATGAAGGATCTGAACGCCAACGACATCGAACAGGCGACCAAGATCATCGAAGGCAGCGCCCGCTCGATGGGCCTCGAAGTGACGGAGGGCTGAACCCATGGCAAAGCTGACCAAGAAGCAGAAGGCCCTCGAGGGCAAGGTCGACGCGCTGAAGCTCCACGCGGTCGATGAAGCGATCAAGACCGTGCGCGAGCTGGCTTCGACCAAGTTCGACGAAACGATGGAAATCGCGATGAACCTGGGCGTCGACCCGCGCCACGCCGACCAGATGGTCCGCGGCGTCGTCACGCTGCCCGCGGGCACCGGCAAGGACGTCAAGGTCGCGGTCTTCGCGCGCGGCGACAAAGCCGAGGAAGCGCTGAAGGCAGGCGCCGACAAGGTCGGGGCCGAGGACCTGATGGAAGACATGCAGGCCGGCAACCTCGACTATGGCCGCGTCATCGCGACGCCTGACATGATGGGCATCGTCGGCCGTCTGGGCAAGGTGCTGGGTCCGAAGGGCCTGATGCCGAACCCGAAGCTGGGCACCGTCACCCCCAACGTCACCGAAGCCGTGAAGGCGGCCAAGGGCGGCCAGATCGAATTCCGCGTCGAAAAGGCCGGGATCATCCATGCGGGCCTTGGCAAGCTGTCGTTCGGCGAGGAAAAGCTGCGCCAGAACTTCGACGCCTTCGTCGACGCGATCGTCAAGGCGAAGCCTTCGGGCGCCAAGGGCAAGTACGTCCGCAAGATCGCCCTGTCGTCGTCGATGGGCCCGGGCGTGAAGGTCGACACCGCCGAAATCGGCGCCTGATCGATCCGCTCAGCAATTCAGGAAAGGGCCGGGGGAAACTCCGGCCCTTTTCTTTTGGGCGGCGGGGGGCTTGCCGTCTTCGGTCGTCGCGGGCGGGGGCGTTGCAAAGTTCAGTAAAGTTCAGCCTTGTGCAGCCGCCGATGGGTCGTGTTCGCGTCGGTATACAGTGACCGCCTTTACCCACCTGTCGAAAGAGCCGAGACGGAGGCTGGCACAGCCGAGCCATGTAGGACAGCGGTTTTTGCGGCGGATGTCCGATTCGGGGAGCGGCCGTTCGCCTACTCTCTTTCGTCATCCCGGACTTGATCCGGGATCCATCGCAGCGCCGAAGTCATGGACCCCGGATCAAGTCCGGGGTGACGAGGATGGATAGGCGGCCCCCCTCCCGCTTGCGGGAGGGGCAGCGAGGTTTGCGAGCTTGCTCGCTAGCCGCAGCGGGGTGGGCGATTGCGCCGTCGCCGTCCACCCCCAACCCTTCCCGCAAGCGGGAGGGGAGAAGAACGTCCCTCAACCGGCCGACTCCGGTCACTCGCGCAGCCCCCGCAGCGCAGCGCCCGCCGCGAACGGGCCGATCGCGGTGAGGAGCAGACTGACCGCCGCGAGCAGCTTCGCCGCGCCGCGTCCCGAGGGGTCGAGCATCCCCGCACCGAAGATCAGCAGCGGCACCGCGAGCGGCAGGATCAGCAGGCCGCCGATCGCGCTGCCGCCTTTCAGGTTCGCGGTCAGCGCCGCGCTCAGCACCGCGAGCGCGGCGAGCGCCGGGATCGCGATCGCGAGCCCCGTCGCAATCGTGGCAACCCGCGCGCCATCCTGCGCGAGCAGGGCGGCAGCGGGCAGCAGCGCGATCAGCAGCGGCAGGCCAAAGCCGATCGCGTGCGCGGCGATCTTGACCGCGGCGATGGCCTCGTCGGCGAAGCCGCGCACCGCAAGCTGGTCGAGCACCCCCGCCTCGCGGTCGGGGCGCACCAGCCGGTCGATCGGCAGCAGCGCCGCGAGCAGCGCCGCCACCCACAGCATCCCGCCGCCGGTCTTTGCCAGCAGCGGCGCGTCGGGGCCGACCGCGAAAGGAAAGGCGGTCGCGACGAGCAGGAAGAAGACGACCGGAATCCATAGCGCCCCGCTGCCCCACGCGCGGCGCAGGTCGCGCCAGAACAGGGCGATGAGGGCGGTCATGGACGCATTCCCCTAGTCCCGCCCCGCCACATCCGTTCGTGCTGAGCGTGTTGACGCACCGTCCTTCTTCTTGAAGCGGAAGGAAAGAACCGCCCTTCGACAAGCTCAGGGCAAACGGATTGGCAGGGATGCCGGTTCACGCCAGTTCTCCCATGTCGAGCTCCGCCACATCCTTCAGCCCCAGGCTGAAATGCGACGCCAGCAAGACCGCACCGCCGCCCGCGCGGTGCGCGGCGATCGCGGCGACGAGCAAGCCTCGCGCGCGGTCGTCCATCCCGTTCGCGGGTTCGTCGAGCAGCCAGAGCGGCGCACTGCTCGCGATCACGCGCGCCATCGCGCCGCGCTTGCGCTGGCCGGTCGACAGCATGCCGACGGGGACATCGGAGAGGGGAGCAAGCGCCATCGCCTCCATCGCGCGGTTGACCGCAGGGCCGTCGACGGTATCGACCCGCGCCCAGAAATCGAGCGCGCGGCGCAGCGGCAGCTCGGGATCGAGCGCCGCCGCCTCGTCGATCAGCGCGCAGCGTTCGCGGCGCGCCACCGTCCCCGCGGCGGGACGCAGCAGGCCGGCGGCGATCCGGATCAGGCTGGACTTGCCCGCGCCGTTGGGGCCGCGCAGCCACAGCGCCTGGCCGCGCGACAGCGTCAGCGACAGCTGCTCGAACAACAGCCGGTCGCCGCGGATGCACGCCACCCGGTCGAGCTGCAACAACTCGGCCATCAGGCCATGTCTTCCAGTGCGTGCATATCGTCGTCGGAGAATCCGAAATGATGACCGATCTCGTGGATCAGCACATGGCGCACCAGCCAGTCGAGCCGCTCGCCGCCCTCGATCCATTCGACCAGGATCGGCAGGCGATAGAGAGTCACGCGGTCGGGCATGCCGCCGCTCATGTCGATGCTGCGTTCGGTGAGCGGGCGCCCTTCGTAAAGCCCGGTCAGGTCATAGGGGTGCTCGATGTCGAGCGAGGCGAGAATTTCGTCGCCCGCGACCTCCTCGATCGCGACCACCACGCCCTCGATATGCGGCTTGAAGACGTCGGGCAGCACCGCCAGTGCCGCCTCGGCCATCGCACGGAACGCATCGGCGTCGGGCGCGGTGCCGGCCCAGCCGGCGGAGGGATCGCGAAGGGCGGTCTTGTCGCTCATCGCGCCCACCCTTATGGCGAGCTTACAGGCATTACCAGCGGGAGAACGCAGATGGTCCAGAAACTCGATGATGCGGCACGCGCCGCGCTGCTCGCCCGCTTCCCCGAATGGACGCACGAGCCGGTGCGCGACGCGATCACGCGCCGCTTTACCTTCGCCGATTTCGCGCAGGCGTTCGGTTTCATGGCGAGCGTCGCGATCATCGCCGAAAAGATGGACCATCATCCCGAATGGTCGAACGTCTATAACCGCGTCGACATCCTGCTGACGACGCACGATGCGAACGGGCTGTCGGAGCGCGACGCAAAGCTCGCCGAGGCGATCGAGGCGCTGGTCTAAGTCTGCCGCCATGCTGCGCTTCGACCGCTCGCAGCAGGGTCTCGCCATTGGCATTTCGGCGCTCGCGGGGTTCGTCGACGCGCTCGGCTTCGTCGAATCGTCGGGATTCTTCGTCTCGTTCATGACCGGCAATTCGACGCGGCTCGCCGTCGGCGCCGCGGAAGGAACGCGCGCCGGGCTCGTCGCGGGCGCGATCATCCTGTTGTTCGTCGGCGGGGTGGTGACGGGGTCGCTCGTGGGAGCGCGGTTCGCCGCGCGCCGGGCGCGGGCGGTATTGGCGCTCGTGACCGCCTTGCTCGCAGCCGCGACGGCGCTGCGGTTCGCGGGTCTGCAGATCCCGGCGATCGCCGGCCTCGCGGTGGCGATGGGTGCGGTGAATGCGACGTTGCAGGGCCGGGACGGATCGGTCGTCGGGGTGACCTATATGACCGGAACGCTGGTCCAGATGGGGCAGAAAATGGCGAACCGGCTGCGCGGTTCCGGCGACGGGCGCTGGGTGCCCCACTTGCTGTTATGGGCGGGCCTGGTGCTTGGCGCGGTCGCGGGCGCGTGGACGGTGCTGCGCGCGCCCGCGATCGGCTATGCGCTCGCGGTAGCATTCGCGGCCGCGCTGACGGTGCGCGCGGCCACGAACGGCGAGCCCTAAGCCGGCCGCCAATCGAAGGTCAGCGGTGCCTCGCGAAAGGCGAAGCGGTCGAGGTGGCGGGCGAGAACACCCTTCAATCCCTCGAGCTGTGCCTCGCTGCTCGCGTCGAGCCGCACCACGAGCGCCTCGGTCCCCGCGTCGAGCGTCGCCAGCCCGTCGCCCGGCCAGTCGGCACCGCGCGCATCCTTGGGGAAGGTCACGGTGCCGTGGTCGGGGGTGAATTCGACCGCCAGATTATGCTGCCAATGTTTGCAAAGCTGCTGGAGATATTTGCTCGCGTGCGCGGTCGGCACGTCGGCGATGGCGGAAATGGTCATTCGTCGTTCCCTTACAGCCGTTCGATTTTCTGGGCCGCTTCGTCGATCAGCGCGACGATCCGGTGCAGCACCTCTTCGTCGACTTCGCGGCGACCGAGGCGATTGACCAGCACGTTGCGCAGATTGCCCATCGCGCGGCGTACCGACACGGCATCGGTGCGCTGCTGCTCTTCGCCCAGCGCGGCGAGACGCGCGAGGAGGGCCTCGATCCCGTCGGCGTTCGCGGCGAGTTCGGCCTCGCCGTCGGGGGTGATCGCGAACAGCTTTTTCGCGCCCTCGCTCTGTTGCGCCTCGATCTGGCCCATGTCGTCGAGCATGGTCAGCGTCGGATAGATGACGCCGGGGCTCGGCGCATAGGCGCCGCCGGTCAGCTCTTCGACCTGGCGGATCAGGTCGTAGCCGTGGCGCGGCTCGTCGGCGATCAGCTTCAACAGGACGAGCCGCAGCTCGCCGCCGTCGAACATGCGGCGCCGCCGGCCGCGCCCGTCGCCGTCGCGGCCATGCCGGCCGCCGAAGCCGCGCCCGCCGCCGGGTCCGAAGCCGAACCCGCGTCCGCCGCGGTGCATCGCATGGCGCCGGCCGCAGCCGCGATCGCCATGCTCGTGGTGATGATAATGCATAAAAGCTCCTGTGAGTGAATCAAGATAGTATTAAGATATATCTTAGATGCAATTTGGCAAGGTTTTTTTTGCTGTCGGGCGTCAGCTGCGTCGCGGCGGTCGCCTGGGCGGTTCGAATGCGCCCTTTTGCGCGGCTCTCAGGATGCGGCGGAAGGTCGGGCATTCCATATGGCTGGGCGCGCGGCACGCCGCGGCGTGGCGCAATCCGTCGCGCATCGCCGCCAGGCGGGCGATGGTGCGATCGATGTCGTCGGCCTTTTCCGCCAGCGCGCGCCGGTCGATGCGCGGGGAGCCTTCGGACGTGAACATCGCCGCGATTTCGTCGAGCGTGAAGCCCGCCGCACGCCCGAGCGCGATCAGCGCGAGCCGGTCGAGAATCGCAGGACCGAACAAGCGCCGCAGCCCCCGCCGCCCGATCGACGCGATCAATCCTTTTTCCTCATAATAGCGCAGGGTCGAGGCGGGGAGTCCCGACCGCTGCGCGACCTCGGCTATATCGAGTACAGACATGGCTTGACCTCAAGTTGACTTGAAGTGGCAGACTGCCGCTATCGACTCGCGAAGACAAGGATATGCGCAATGATCGACAAAATTGCTTCTCCCACCCAGACCGAACTCTGGAACGGGCCCGCCGGCGAAACCTGGGTCGCCAAGCAGGGGCTGCTCGATGGGCTATTCAAGCCGGTCGCCGCCTATCTCGCCGATGCGGTCGAGGCGGCCGGGGCGTCGCGCTTACTCGACGTGGGGTGCGGTACCGGCGCGACGACGCTCGGGGCGGCCCGCCGGCTCGGGCCGACCGGTTCGGCGCTCGGTATCGATCTTTCGGCGCCGATGATCGCGCGCGCCCGCGAACGCGCGGCCGCCGAGGCGCTATCGGCGCGGTTTGCGGTTGGGGATGCCGAAACGCACGATTTCGCCGCGAGCGCTTTCGACATGGCGATCTCGCGCTTCGGAGTGATGTTCTTTGCGGACAGCGTCCGCGCCTTCGCCAACCTCCGTCGCGCCATGGTGCGCGGCGGGCGCCTGCATGCAATCGCATGGCGCAGCGCGGAGGAAAATCCCTTCATGACCGCCGCCGAGCGCGCCGCGCGCCCGCTGCTGCCTGCAATGCCGCCGCGCGATCGCGAGGCGCCGGGCCAGTTCGCCTTTGCCGACAGCGAGCGGGTGCTGGGTATTTTACGGGACGCTGGCTGGTCCGACAGCGCCCTTACACCGATCGATTTTGCCTGCAGCTTCCCGAAGGAGGCGCTCGCCGGCTACGTTGCCCAAATGGGGCCGCTCGGATTGCTTCTGGCGCAGATGGAGCGGGCCGAGCGTGACCGAATCGTCGCCGCGGTGCTGCCGGCGTTCGGCCGCTATGTCGACGGGAACGTCGTGCGCATAACCGCGGCATGCTGGTCGATCACCGCGCGCGCCTGATCGTCAGAGCGGCGTTTGCTGGTGCTGGACGAGTTTCCAACCCTCTTTGGTGTCGCGATAGGTCGAGGAGCACCAGCATCCATAGGCGTGACCTCCGTCGCGGTGCGCGGCAGCCTTGTAGGCGAGGACGCAGATGTCGGCGGCGGGGCGCGAAAGGTGGTGCTCGCTCAGGTCGACCTCGGCCCAGCGCGGCGCTTGCCCGACTTCCTCGACGATCGCGCCATATTCCATCGCGCCGATCCCCGGAAACACCATCACGCAGCCGCGATCGACCGATCGCTCATATTGATCGGTGCCGCCAAGCCAGAGAGACTTTTCGATTGTCCATGCGGCGTCCTCGTCCATGCCAACCTCCTGCCTGGCCAACTCGTCGCGGCAAGCAGGGTTGCGTCATATTTCGCGAATGGCCTCAAGCGCTTCGCCGAGATCGGCGCGCAACGCGGCGAGGCGCGCGGGGCTCAGGCGCGCAGAAATTTTCGCCTCCGCGTCCCAGCTGAGCCGTTCCAGCAGTGCCACCGCGCCGCGTCCGCGCGTCGTCAGGGCAACGCGCTTGGCGCGGCGATCGTCGGGGTCGGGGCCGATCGCGACATAGCCGAGCTTGGTCAGGCTGTCGGTCAGATACGCCATGCTCTGCTTGGTCATCCCGGCGCGCTCGGCAAGCTGGACGACGCGCGATCCTGCGGGATCGATATGGCGCAGCACCGCCGAATGCGCCGGCCGCAGGTCGGGAAAGCCCTGCGCGGCGGCCTCGGCATAAACATGGTCGCGCAGCCCCTCGTACAGCGAACGGCAAAGGCGGGCGATGCGGTGGTCGGCGGGGATATTGTTGCGCGGCATGGGCACCCTCTTGACATAAGACAGTCTATCTGTCTATTGGCACAATAGACAGTTAATCTGACTATTGAGGCAAGGCCATGAATATCGTCGAACGCAATCTCGCCGTCGCGGCCGAACATATCGAGAATGAGGGGCGCGATCCCGCGTCGGTGATGCCGCTCTATACCGATGACATCGTGCTGGAAATTCCGGGACGCGGACTGATGTTCGAGGGGCGCGCGGCGATCGAAGCCAATTATCGCGCGATGTTTTCCTCGCTCGCCGAGATCGCGATCGAACCGCTCGATCGTTTCGCGACCGAGGACCGGGTGGTCGACGACATGATCGTGCGCTTTCGCCTGGTGGGCGAAGGGATGGTCAACGCCCCGGTGCCGGTTGGCTCGCACGTTGCGCTTCGCCTGCTGCACGTCTTTCACATGCGCGGGGAGAAAATCGCGCGTGAGATCGTCCACGAACAATGGACGCGGCTCGGCTGAGCTGGCGCACGCCTGCTTGACTTTGCGCGCCGCGACGCTATGAGCGCCCGCGTGTTGTCTGGGTTTCGGCCCCGGCAATTCCGTCCGAGACAGTTGGTGAAGGGGATTTGCCCTTCTTAATCTCCAGCCGAGACGGGGAACAGTCTTTCTCGGTCGCCCGCCTGGCGTTTCAGGCGTTCGCGGCTTGACCGACCCCATCGGACATCGTTGCGCGTGGCACAGGCGGGATCCGTCCCATGTCTGTCCGCGCGTGTGTTAGCCGCCCGGCGGCGTGCGTGCCTCGTGTGCGCTCGCATCCGGGCAAGAGTGGAGAAACAGGCATGGATCGTGCTGAAAAGGCCGAAGCCGTATCCGCGCTGAACGCTACGCTGTCGAATGCAGCCTCGGTTGTGATTGTTCGCAACCTTGGTCTTACCGTCGCCCAGTCGACGGTGCTTCGCCAGCAGATGCGCGACGCGGGCGCGAGCTTCAAGGTCGCGAAGAACCGCCTGGCCAAGATCGCGCTCGAAGGCACGCCCTACACCGGCATCAGCGATTATCTGACCGGTCCCACGGCTATTGCCGCTTCCACCGATGCGGTGGCGGCTGCGAAGATCGCCGTGGAATTTGCCAAGACCAACGACAAGCTTGAAATCGTTGGCGGCGGCATGGGCGATGTCGTGCTCGACGTCGAAGGCGTGAAGGCACTTGCCTCGCTGCCGTCGCTCGACGAGCTGCGCGCGAAGATCGTCGGTCTCGTCCAGGCTCCGGCCACGAAGGTCGCCCAGATTGCGGCGGCTCCGGCGGGCCAGCTGGCGCGGGTGTTTGGTGCCTATGGCGCCAAGGACGCGGCGTAAACTTACCTACCTACCTGCAACAATTCACCGGCTTTGTCCGGTTTGAGATGGAGAATGAAAATGGCTGATCTTGCAAAGATCGTTGAAGACCTGTCGGCGCTGACCGTTCTGGAAGCTGCCGAGCTTTCGAAGATGCTCGAAGAAAAGTGGGGCGTTTCGGCTGCCGCTGCCGTTGCTGCCGCTCCGGCCGCTGCTGGCGCCGCTGCTCCGGCTGCTGAAGAAAAGGACGAGTTCGACGTCATCCTGACGGGCGACGGTGGTCAGAAGATCAACGTCATCAAGGAAGTCCGCGCGATCACCGGTCTGGGCCTCGGCGAAGCCAAGGCGCTGGTCGAAGGCGCGCCGAAGCCGATCAAGGAAGGCGCCAACAAGGCCGAAGCCGAAGAGATCAAGAAGAAGCTCGAAGCTGCCGGCGCGACCGTCGAACTCAAGTAATCGGGTTGGCGGAGGGGCCGTGCCGGTTTCATCCGGCCGGCTTTGCGACGCAAAAGAAAAGGGCGGTGCCGCGAGGCGCCGCCCTTTTTCCTTGGCTGTCGGATAGCTCAGCCCCTGGCGAAGCCGGGGCGCAGGCCGCGATGGCCGCGCGCGGGTTCGGGACGAAGCACCTCCTGCTCGGCCCGCGCCGGTGCCGGGCGCTGCGCGATATCCCACGCGCTCGCGGGTTTGCGGCGCATATCCTTCTGGTTCGGGAGCAAGGCATCGTATTCCATCCGCTCGCGGCGATCATAGAAGCGCGCCCGCTTTAACCGCTTCTTGAGGGTCAGGAAGGGGTTGTCGTCGGTCGGCCCGGCCATCGCCATCGCTTCGTGCCGTCCCATGCTGCCATGCGGCGCGGCGGCGAAAGCGGGCGTCGAGCGCGGCTGCGTCGGTGCGGGTACCGGGCGCTCCTCGCGGATCGCGGCGGCTGGGGCGATCGGGGCCGGCGCAAGAGGACGTTCCTCGGCCATGACGACGGGGGCGTCGTCGACGACGGTGCGGCGGCGGCGGCTGAAGGCGAAGGCCGCACCGCCGGCGATCAGCAGGGCGGCGGCACCGCCAGCCAACTCCCAGGGGAGGGCGCTGTCCGCTGCGTCGGCGCGTTCGATCGGCGCCGACATCCTGTCCGCTTGCGGCGAAACGATAGCGGGCGGCGGAACGGCATCGGCCGTTTTGAGGGCAGCCGCAGGCTCGCCCGCCGACAGCGGCTCTTGAGCTGCGCTGCGCGTCGCGACCGTCGACTTCGCGACCGAAGGAGCAGGATTGTCGCGCGGTTCGGGCGCGCTGCGTTCGGTCGGCGCAGCCTTTTTCGCCGGCGCCTCGGGCGCTTCGGCCGCCTGTGCCGGCGGCGTGTCGGGCTCAGGGTTCAGCGGAACACGGATCACGGGCGCCGAGGGCTGGACCGTTTGCGGAGCCGGCGTGGCTGTGGGGGAGTCGATCGTCGGAGCGACCGGGGGAATCATCACCGGCGGGGACATCTGGATGGCGGGACTCGCCTCTGTCGGCGTCGTCGGCGCCGCGTCAGCGGGCGCGGTTTGCGCGAAAGCCGCCGGGGTGGACAGGGCCAGGAACGCGGCAATCGCGCTCGTGGCGGGGCGGGAGAGGGGGAATGTCTTCGTCATAGTGAAAGGCAAACGAACCGCCCTTCCAAACCGCTGCGAAAGGTGGCGATATTTCGCGATGAAGCGTTGCCGGTGAACGGTTGAACGAAGAATCCGGGCGGACTCCGCTGGTTCGATTCGCTCGTTAGGCGACCCGGCGTTCGTCCAGCTCGTGCGATGCCGCCGCCGATATCGCGGCACCGATCAGCGACAGGTCGCGGTTGAGGCGCGCATCGAGCGCCGCATCCGAAAGCGCCGCAAGCTCGCAAATGAGCGGCATCGACAGCGAGAGGCGCAGGGTGCCCGCCGTGCGGCCGCATGGCAGGACATGGGTCCTGACCGGCTGACCAAGGCGAATTTCATGGCCGACCCAATGATAGGACCGATGCGCGATATGGCCGTGCATCGCGCGCGCGGTGTCGAAGTCGCAGGTGGGCCAGCGTGTCGACAGATCGAGCGTGCGCAGCGTTGCGCTGGCGAGACATGCGCCCGCGCCGCCCGCCACTTCCGCCAGCTCGAGTCGATCGGCAAGCCTGCGGACGTGCCGATCGAACCCTTCCGCGACGGCGGTGCGTCGGTCCGCGGGCAGGTCCGCGAACCTTTCGATCTCGACCAGGGCAGCCTCGATCCGTAATAGAAGCCCGAAATTGCCGGACGCGGGAAGGGCATCGGCCCCGGGCCAATTGGCGGGCCATTCGGCGCGATTCGAAATTCGCCGGAAGCCGACAGGCAGCGGGGTTGCTTTTTCCCGCAAGGATTCCGGGACGAGCGCGATCCCGCTGAAGGGCGGGCCGCCGGCGAATTTGGACCCGGTCAGCAGAACGACACAGCCGAGCGCGAGGTAGCGACGGACCGCCTTGGGCGCGATACGCAACTGGCAGGCGTCGACCACGATCGTCGCGCTGTCCGCATAGGCGCTCGCGAGCCGTTCGACATCGCCGAGCGCGGGCAGGGTGAGGCCCGACTTCGAGCCGTGAACGACATGGATCACCGCGCGGCGCCCGCGCGACGCCGCATGATCGATATGCAGCGCCAGTTCTGCGGCAACCGCGGCCGAAGCGCGGGGCCGCCCGGCCGCGTCGCGGAGCGCGACATCGACGAGTTCGGTGCCGGCAAAGGCGGGGTCGATCGCGCGTCCAGGCGTTACGCTGGCCCCCTTCGCCGTCTCTTGCGCAAAGAATCGTCCGGCCGCGCTGTGAATGCAGCCGCTTCCGACCTCGTCCCGCCCGAGCAGTACCGAGGTCAGGGGGCGGCCGTCATACGCCGCGGCCAGGCCGACATATTCGAGGTCCGTCCCGGACGCGGCAAAGACGATTGTCGTATCGGCCAGGTCGAAATGGCTGGCGATGCGTTCGCGCAGCGCCGCAAGACCGTCGGCATAGGCACCGGCCGCGAGCGGATGGTCGAGGCGGTGGCGCCAATTACGCAACAGCCTGTTGAAACCATGCTCGGATATGCTGTTGATCGTCGATGAGCCATAGGCGAGCGCGTTCGACGGCAGGACGCTTGCGTAATATGTGTTGCGGCCTTCGGCATCGGGACGAATGCGTGCGTCGCCGCCGCTCGCGAGGATCGTGGCGAGGCGCGACGCGTCGCGGTCGCGCGGCGTAATCCGGTCTAACGCGGGCGAGGTGGCAGTCAGGTGCATCGGCGCGGCCTTTCGGCAGGAGGGGAAGCCGGGCATCGGCTAGCGCGCCAAGATGACAGGGATTTTGCGCTTTCGTGTCAGCGCCGTCATCGAACGGTCACGGCGTTGCAACCTGATCGTGGTCGATAGGCGCCATGCGAACCACCGATCTTTTCCCGACCCGGCTGCCCGATCGCCTGCGCGATACACAGCGGCTGCTGTTCGTCGCCAAACATGCGCGCTGGACGGGCGCGCTGCATCCCGAGGATGGCAACCACGCCGTATATCATCGCGAAGTCCGCGAAATCCTGGAACGGTTGGGTATCGGCTTGTCGGTCGCGGACAGCTATGCCGCGCTCTTCGACGCGCCCGATGCCGATTTCGTCTTTCCGCTGCTCAACCGCGGTGGTTTTTACAATTCCGAAATGCTGCTCCCGCTGCTTTGCAACCGGCTGGGGCTGCCATATGTCGGCGCGTCGCCGATCGTGCGCGGGCTGTCCGACGACAAGCATCTGACCAAGCTGGAAGCGGCGTCGCGCGGCGTGCCGACGGCGCCCTGGGCCCTTTTCCGCCGCGGCGCGCCCATCGACGTATCGCGCTGTCCGCCCGCGGGGCGCTGGGTGGTCAAGCCCAACAACAGCTCGGCATCGTGGGGCATTCGCGACGCGTATGATCGCGTCGAACTCGCACAAGCGATCGCCGAGGTACAGGCGCTCGACCATGACGCGCTGGTCGAACCGTTCATCGACGGCAGCGATGTCGAGGTGCCGGTCATCACGCTGGGCGGTGCCCCCGCCATGTTGCCGATGATGATTTTCGAGCAGGCCGATCCGACGCATCTGCGCACCTATCAGGAAAAGCGCGACCTGGTGGACCGCAGTGCGAAATACCGGCTGCGTCTGTTCGACGATCCCGTGCTGGCGGCACGCCTCACCGATTTGACGCGGCGAATGGTCGAGATTTTCCGGCCATTCGATTACGGCCGTTTCGAGTTTCGCGTCGATTTCGCGACGAGCGAGATCCGCCTGCTCGAGGTCAACCTGAACTGCAACCTGTGGTCCGAAAAAGTCTTTGGCCGCGCCGCCGTCGCCGCGGGGTTCAGCCAGGCCGACCTCATCGAAACGATCGTCGCCGAAAGCATGATCCGCCAGGTCGGAACCGCCGGCACGCGAAAGGATGCCGCATGATCGGCTCGATCCTGATCCTTGCCGGGCGGCGTCCGGGTGCGATCGACGCGCTCGCGGCGGCGCATGGCGTCGCCGACAAATGCCTGGTCCCGGTCGCGGGACGGCCGATGATAGCGCATGTCCTCGAAAGCGCGGCGGCCAGCGGGGCGGACCGGATCTTCGTGTCGACCCACCACGCCGCTTTGACGGAGGATCTGAACGATCCCGTCGCTGCTGCGCTCGGCGATCGTCTGGTGGTCGTTCCGGCTGCCGACAATCTGGCGGATTCGGTGCTCGCGGTCGCCGAACGGGCCACGTTCCCGCTGCTGATCACGACCGCCGACAATTGCCTGCTGACCCCCGGCACCATCGCCGAGATCGGCGACGAGGCGGACCGGCTGGGTGCGGAGGCAGGCGTGGCGCTGGCGCGGCGCGAGGATGTGCTCGCGGTGCATCCCGAGGGCCAGCGGCGCTTCTACGAATTCTCCGACGTCGCGGTATCGAACTGCAATGCCTATTGGATCGGCGATCGCGCCGCGCTGAAAGCCGCCGAAGCCTTTCGGGGGGGCGGCCAATTCGTCAAGAAGCCCATGCGGGTGATGCAGGCCTTCGGGTTGATCAACCTGCTGCGCTTCCGCTTCGGGCTTGGGCCGATACACCATATATTCCGGCGCATTTCCCGGCAGCTCAAGGTGGACGTCGCCCCGCTGCTGGTCAGCAACGGGGCGACGGCGATCGATGTCGACAACGGCCGGTCGCTACGCGTGACCGAGATGCTGATGCGACGCGCCGGGGCGATCAGTCCGCCACCCAGTTGCCGTGAAAGCCCGGCGGCACGCGATGCGGCAGATGCACGACCGCTTGCGGAGGTCCGCTGAAATCATCGGCGTTCAGGATGACCAGATCGGTCGTCTCGCTGGTCATGTCGACGACGAGGCCGATCAGCCAGCCATCGTCTTCGGCCCCCTGCGCGCCGCGCGGCACGAAAACGAACTCGCCGGGGTGGCGCCCGGCACCGAAATCGCGCGTCTCGGTCGTGCGCTTTTCAAGGTCGTGACGATAGAGGCGCGTATCGGCGATCGCCATTTCGACACAATCCTCGCTCGGCAGGGAAACGCTGTAGACATAGCGATAGGGCCGGGTCGTCAACCGCTCGTCGTAGCGCGGAAATTCCTGATTGTGATCGTGAAGGACCGTCCGGACCGTTTCGCCGGCCGCCGGGTCGATCGTCCAGCGCTCCAGGCGCGAACGTTCGCTGTCTGGACCGCGTTTCGAGCGCGCGAACATCGTTTCGTGCGCGACGACGTCGACGACGACCTTGCCATCCTTCGTCTCGAACGCGTTGGCCGGATGGAAGACGTAGCAGGGCTCGACCGGCACCCACCGGATATCGCCGCCGCGGCCGGTCTTGGGAAGCAGCCCCACCCGCGCCGGATGCGCATCGTTCCACGCATAGGGAAAGCGATAGCCGGCGAGCAGCGACTTCATCGAAAAGGTCACGGGCAGGTCGAAGATGAGCACGTAATTTTCGGTGATCGCGCAGTCGTGGATCGACGGTCCATCGGCCACGGCGACGGGCTCCTCGCGGATCACATGCGCGTCGGCATCGAGCACAACATGCCAGACGGTGCCGAGCTGGTCGCCCTTATAGGTGATCGCGTGCGTCTCGTTCGTGAACGGGTCGTGATGCGGATGCGCGGTGTAGGGGCCGGCGAGCGTACCGTCGAAGGGGTTGTGCGCGATCGTTTCCAGCGTTTGCGACAGTTCAACGGGCTTCCCGCCCGCTTCGACGATCGCGAAGGTGCGGCCGGCGAGGCCGACGACGTTGGTGTTCGGCGCGTCGAAGCCCTCTTCGCGCGGGCCGGGCGGGATCGGTTCGCCCAGCTTCGCGCACGCTTCGGTGCCGCGCACCCAGCGGTTGCGATACCAGCGCGCCTTGCCGCCTTCGATGCGAATGCCGTGGACCATGCCCGCGCCGGTAAACCAGTGATAGGCGGCGGGGTCGGAGGGGAGAGCCGGGTTTGGTCCGTTGCGCAGGTATCGGCCGGAAAGCGCCGCGGGAATCTCGCCCTCGACCTCCAGCGTTTCGAGCGTCAGTTCTTCGCTCATCGGCTTATGGATGCCGGTAAGGAAGGGATGGGCGTCGGTGGGGCGGGGCAGACGCTTGCGATTGAAATCCGCGACCTTGCCAATGCCCCTGGCGACCGCGCCGCGGATGAGGGTTTCGACGTTGCCGGTCATGGGATTCTCCTTGGGCGGAAGTTGGCGAAGGTGCCGCGTGGCTTGCGTTGGCGACTCGTTTATGTTTACGGTGAAAACATGATGGCGACCAAAGATAACAGTGTCAACATAAAAGCGGCGAAGGCGAGCGCGGCGCGTGGCTATCACCACGGCGACCTGCGCGCCGCGGTGATCGCGGCGGGGCTGGAGCGCCTGTCCGAAGGCGACAGCGCCGAGCTGGGCCTGAGGGCGCTGGCGCGCGAGGTCGGGGTCAGCGCAACCGCGCTTTACCGCCATTTTCCGGACAAGGAGGCGCTGCTCGACGCGCTCGCCGACGAAGGGTTGCGGCGCCTAGGCGCGCGGCAGGCACAGGCGTGGCTGAAGGCGGGCGGCGGCCGCGCGGGCTTCCGGGCGACCGGGGTCGCCTATGTCCGCTTCGCCCACGACGAACCCGCGCTGTTCCGGCTGAGCTTCACGCGCCAGATGCCCGAGCGCAAGAGCGGCGACGACGAAGGCGATGGCGGGGAAGTTGCCTATAATCTGCTCCGGGCCGGGGTGAAGGACGTTTTCGCCGACCCCGCGACGATCGATACGGCGGCGCTGCACGCCTGGGCGCTGGTTCACGGGCTCGCGATGCTGATCCTCGACCGGCGCGTCGATTGGGACGAAGCAATGGTCGAGCGCGTCGTCGGCCTGACCTTTGGCGGGGTCGATTAACGGCGGAGCGCCCGCCGCACGCGACCGGTCGCGAGCGCAGCGCGACTATTAGCTATTTCTTTCCCGATTTGCGCTATGTCCGGTCCATGACGCGTCCGCTCCCCCCGGCCACGGAAGCGATATTCTGGTCGCTGGCGACGGCGCTCGGCTATTTCCTGCTCGCCACCCTGTCGCTCGAAGCGACGAAAGGTGCCGACAATATCGCCGCGGTCTGGCCGCCGAGCGGCTATTTTCTGGCGATGCTGCTGCTGATGCCGGCGCGGGCGCGGCCGTTCGCCTTTGCGGCCGCGGCGGCCGCGAGCCTGGCGTCGAACTGGTGGGGCGGCGCGTCGCTGTGGTTGGCGCTGTCCTTCACGATCGCCAATGCCTGCGAAGCCGCCGTCGCGCTGTGGGTCATCGAGCGCCGCGAGTCGGGCGATCTTTCGTTCATGGTCCCGCGCGCCGTGGCCAGCTTTGCGGTCGCCACCGTTGCGGCAAGCCTGACGAGCGCAGGCATCGCGACGCTGATGACCGGCGGCACCGTCGATTTCCTGCGGTCGTGGCTGACCACCGTTGCGCTGGGGATCGCGATCGTCACGCCGCCGCTGGTGATGCTGGCGCGGCTGGTGCGTTCCCGCGCGATGGCGAACACGACGCTGCGCATGCGCGTCGAAGCCGCGCTGCTGCTTACGGCGGCGGCGATGTTGACGGTGTTCGCATTTTCGCAGACCGCCTATCCGCTGACCGCCCTGCCGCTGGTCGCGGTGGTCTTCGCCTCGTTCCGGCTGGGGCCCTTTGGCGCCGCGTCGAGCATCCTGATCGTCGCCGCGATCACCTCCTGGTTGACGGGGCAGGGCGAGGGACGCTTTGCCTCGCTGCCCGGCGGCGACGCGACGACCGTCCTGTTCCTGCAATTCTATCTGCTGATCCTGCTGTTCACCGCGCTGCCGCTTGCCGCGCTGATCGTGTCGCGCCAGCGGCTGATGGATCGGCTCGAGCAGAGCAACCGCCTGTTGTTGCAGGCCGAAGAAGCCGCGCTGGTCGGGCATTGGCGCGTCGATGTCCTCGACTGGACGATCCAGTGGTCGGATCAGGCGTATCGCATCCACGGGATCGAGCCGGGCACACCGGTCGGCGTGGAAAACAGCGGCGACCTTTACATGCCCGGCGATGGCGCAAGGCTGCGCGCGACTGTCGCGGAGGCGGTCCGCAAGGGCACCGATTTCGAATTTCATGGCCAGATCATCCGCGCTGACGACGACGAAGTGCGCGATATTGTGTCGCGCGGCTCGGTGGAGCGGAGCCGGACGGGTCGCGTCGTCGGCATTTTCGGGACGATCCAGGATGTCACCGAAACGGTCGAGAATGCCCGCATGCTGGACGCAGCCCGCCGCGATGCCGAAGCGGCGGCGAACACCGACCAGCTGACCGGCCTTCCGAACCGCCGCCACACGCTCGCGTTTCTGACGAAGGCGCTCGCGGCATCGCGCGGCGGCGGCGCTCCGCTGGCGGTCGCGATTTTCGACATCGATCATTTCAAGGCGATCAACGACCGCTATGGTCATTCGGTCGGCGACAGCGTGATCCGCCGTGTCGGGCGGCGGGCGAAAGCCTCTTTGCGCGAAGAGGATATGGTCGGGCGCTATGGCGGCGAGGAGTTCGTCTGTGTGCTCCCCGGGGCAAGCGCCCACGCGGCCGCCGCGATGGTCGAGCGGGTACGGCAGGCGATCGAGGCCGACCCCGAGTGCGCCGAAGACGCGCCGAACGTGACGGTGAGCATCGGGCTGGCGGTCTATGCCGGCGAGGCGACGATCGAAGATCTGCTCCAGCGCGCCGACCAGGCGCTTTACGCGGCCAAACGCGGCGGCCGGAATCGGCTTCAGGTCGCGGCCTGAAACGAAAAAGGCGCGAAAACCCTGGGGTTTCCGCGCCTGTTCCAATCGGTTGCCCGCAGGGTTTAGCTGGCGGGCTGTTCCGTTGCGGCGGCGTCGCCGGCGGCCGTTTCGGGCGCCGGGGCCGGCTTGCCGGTCGCCTGGGCGACGGCGGCGGCGAATTGTTCGGGAGTATAGGCGGCCACGATGCCGGCGGTGCCCATGTTGAAGGCGCTACGCGGCAGCGCGACGTCGCCCGAGGCGGTCGCGATCACGACGTTGGTCGCATCGAACGACTTGACCGAACCGAGCACCGCGGCGCCGTTGATGCTGCGCACCTCGACGCCCGGCTTCAGCGCGGCGGCGACCGCCGCGTCGTCGGCGGCCGAGGCCTGGTTCGCCTGATTGACTGCGGCGGCGAACTGTTCGGCGGTGAAACTGGTAGCGAGACCCTGTTGCGAGACGAAGAAGGCATTCTTCGGAACCTTCACTTCGCCGGTCGGGGTCGTCACGACGACGCCGCTCGCGTCGACGAGCTTCACCTTGCCGAGGATCGCGGTGCCGCCGGCGCTATGCACGTCGGCGCCCGGCTGAAGCGCCGAGGTCAGCGCCGCGGCGTTGTCCGAAGCGGCCTTGTCGATCGCCGCGGTCAGCTGGGCGAGGGTGATGGTGATCGCCGGGCCCTTGTCGCCCTGGGTGAAGGCGTTTGCGGGCAGGGTCACCGGCTTGCCGTTCATTTCGACGACAATGTTTGCACCGTTAACACTCGAGATCGGGCCGATCTCCGTGCCTTCGCTGTCGTAAACTTTGGTGCCCGCGGTCAGATTGGGGCCTGCGGCATCCTGCGCCGCTGCCATCGTGGGCGCGGCCGCGATGGCGGCGAGGCCAAGGGAAACAGAAGTCAGCAAAGCTGCGATCTTTCGCATCGCGTAATATCTCCTTGAGGAATGAATCCGGTATAGCGTTCGGGGTCTCAACGCACCGACACCCTAGATGGCTAATCAATTGCTGACGAACCGTGCATATCATGCGACGAACCGTTTGAGCGGCGTCGAAATGCCGTCTAGCATGGCGGCGGTGCCGATACGGGACGGGGGGATGCAATGGACGATGGAAATTTCGGACGCCGTAGGATATTGGGCGCGATGGCGGGCGCCGCCGCGCTGCTCGCGGTGCCGGCTGTCCTTGCCAAAAATCGCCGCAGCGGGGTTAAGGCGCTGATCGGCAATGCGTCCGACGGCGCGCTCGACAAGCTGGCGCAGCCGGGCGCCTTTTACGCCGACACCGCGGTCCGCATCCTGTTGCCGGGAGCGGGCGGAAAGCTGGCGTCGAAGCTGCTTGGCGCGGGCGATCGCCTGGGCCTGACGACCGGGCTGACCAAGAGCCTGAACGATGCGGGCGGCAAGGCGGCCGGCGAGGCCAAGCCGATCTTTCGCGCGGCGATCGACGATTTGAGCTGGTCGGACGCCCCCGCGCTGGTGACGAAGACCGACGGGGCGACGCGGTACCTGGAATCGAGCGCCGGCGATGTGCTGTACGACAAGGTCCATCCGCTGATCGGATCGGCGCTCGGCGAGGTTGGCGCGTTCGACCAGCTCGATCGGCTGGGCCAAGGCAATCCGCTGTTCGGCGCGGCGGGGCTGTCGCGCGACGGGCTGACCCAATCGGTGACGCAGCAGGCGCTGAAAGGCATCTTCCACTATATGGCGGGCGAGGAAGCGGCGCTGCGCCGCGATCCGGCAAAATTGCTGAAGGGGATTTTCTGAGGGGCGCCCGCTGCCGCGAGTGGGGAGAGGGCGGCTTTCGATCGGTTACGGACACTCACGCTCCCTAACCCGTTCGCATCGAGCGAACTCGAGATGCCCTCGGGATAGGCGTCGCGTCGATGGGTGTCTCGACTTCGCTCGACACGAACGGGAATGGAGCTTGTCGGCTTGCGACCGATTGCGACCCTTCCTCCTCTCGTCACCCCGGACTTGATCCGGGGTCCATTAGGCGCAGCGTTGCATGAATGGATCCCGGATCAAGTCCGGGATGACGAATGGCGGTGAACGACCATTTTTTGCCGTTTAGGTCGAGGAATGGCCTTCTTAATTGCGGACGTATCGAGTTGGCGGCATCATAGCCTGATGAATGATGAGCACGAGCAGGCCAAGCGCGATGATTGGCAGACGGCGCTGTATGACGCGTCCTACCGCTATTCGCTCGCGGTGAACGAGCTTCACAATACAAACCCGTGGCCGGACAATCCGGTTCTCGCTCAAGCAATCAACACCTTGGCCACGGAGCTGTGGGATCGCGGCTTTAGCGTCACCGAAATTACCTCGGCGTTTCGAGAAGCCGCTGCCGATCTGCCACGGTATGCCGCAGGCGATGAGGGTCGCCCTTAGTGCGTCATGTTCTGCTCAGCCTGAAAGCTGACCGAGAACTAGCCACCCCAAAATCGCCATTCGCTGCCGATCTGGATCGAAGGACCGGAAACGGCCTGTTGCGGACCTATTCAACATCGTCACCCCGGACTTGATCCGGGGTCCATGACTTCGGCGCTGCTGTGGATCCCGGATCAAGTCCGGGATGACGAATGGCGGTGAACGACGGGTTGCGGACGTAATCTCCCCTCCCGCTTGCGGGAGGGGCCGGGGGTGGGCCTGCGACGTCGCGATCAGCCCACCCCACTGCGACTAACCAGCAAGCTGGCAAGTCTCGCTGCCCCTCCCGCAAGCGGGAGGGGAGATTCGAGCACTACTCAAACGTCCGCTTCCCATCCCATTTCCGTCATTGACGGACGAACCGTCGCAAGGGCAGCGGATCGGGGGCTGCCGCCGTTGACACTCCGCCGACGCGATCCTATATGGCCAGCA
>CAZSMB010000040.1:0-20922 GCA_964607625.1 uncultured Sphingopyxis sp.
CGAATTTCGCAGGGCTTGATCGCTTTATAGAAGAGCAGATGCGAGCCGCTGCCATCCCGGGCCTTGCCGTCGGCTTGGCACGGAACGGGCACGTCTGTTTAGCAAGAGGCTATGGACTGGCCGACGTAGCCCGGCGGACGCGCGTCACCATCGATTCGATATTTCATCTTGCGTCGGTGACCAAGACCGTGACCGCGACGGGCATCATGATGCTGGTCGAGGACGGCCGCCTCGCGCTCGACGAGCCGGTGAACCGCTATCTCGACTTTGCGGTGGCGAACCCCTTCGCGCCCGATGTGCCGATCACCGTGCGGCAGCTGTTGATGCATATCTCGAGCATCTCCGATGCCACCTATTATGAGGTCGATTTTCGGACGCCGGGACGCGACTCGCCACTTGCGCTTGGGGATTTTTTGCGGGACTATCTCGTTCCGGGCGGGGCGCACTATAGCGCGGAGGGCAGTTTTTCAGCTCACGTTCCCGGGAGCAGCTATGACTATTCTAACGTCGGCTATGCGCTGCTCGGCTATCTCGGCGGCCGTGCGGCCGGCACGGATTTCCGCGTATATTTGCAGGAGCGGCTCTTCGAGCGACTACGGATGATGGGGCTGGCGTGGCGCCTCGGCGACGTGCCCCTCGCACGCCGGGTCATCCCCTATGAGCCGGGCGATGGCGGAGCCCGGCCGACGGCACCGATGGGCTTCCCCGACTGGCCGGCGGGGATGCTCCGTGGATCGATCTCCGGATTCATGCCATTCGTCGCCGCCACCACCAATGGCGGTGCCGCGGGACCCGCGAGGATGCTGGACGCGAGTTCCATGGCCGAGATGCTCGCGATGCAGACGCCGCCGGGGCTTCCCGCCTGGCTCTCGGGACAAGGCCTTGGCTGGATGGCATCCGCCGAGGGTGGAGCACGGCGCATCAACCATTGGGGCGGCGATCCGGGCGTGTTCACGGCCGCCTATCTCGACCCGGCTTCGAAAACCGGGGTCGCCATTTTCACCAATAGCTCGGCCACCGTGGCCAGCAAGGGCGCGATCAAGGCAATCGCTCGCCGGCTCCTTAATCGGGACGCCTCGCCGGTATGACGGCACGCCCCGACTTCAGCCGTCTTGCCGGCGCCGCCGCACTCGGCGCGCGCTTGCGCCGCCTGTCCGAACGCCTCGATCGCGACAGCGCCCGCGTCTATGCGGTCTGCGGCGTCAAATTCGAACAGCGTTGGTTCGGCATCTTGAACCAGATCGCGCTGAACGGCCCCATGACGGTCGGCGAGATCGCAGCAACGCTCCGGGTGACGCACGTGTCGGTCAGTCAGGCGCGCCGCTCGCTCGAAGCCGAAGCTCTGGTGGAGAGTCTCAGCGATGCGCAGGATGCGCGGCGGCGTCCCATCGCACTCACCTCGCGCGGCCGAAGCCTGGTCGCGAAGCTAGCGCCGGTGTGGCAAGCGCTGGATGAATGCGCGCGGGCGTTGAATGCCGAGGCGGGAAACCTTGTCCCGCTGCTCGACCGGCTCGACGACGCGCTCGAGGCGCGCTCGCTTTTCGATCGAACCCAGGATCGTCTCGCGGCACTACCCAATTCCTCCGACCGAACTGAGCAATCAAAGATCGGATAGCAATGCACAAGGCAGCTCGGCTCCAATGCCAGCGGGAGGGGTACCGAGGATTATGTCACGATTCCGCCGACCAAAATTCGCGGCACTGGCATCCTGGGCCAAACCGAAACCCGCATTGACGCTACATGATATGCTGGGCGATCACGCGGTTGCGCAGAACACCGACGCCTTCCACTTCCAACTCGATCACGTCGCCCGAGGCAAGAACCTGGCCGGTTTCGAAGGCGCACCCGCCGCCCACGGTCCCAGACCCGATAATCTTGCCCGGGTAGAGCGTCCCGGCGCGCGACGGCGACGCGATCTGGTCCTCGGTCAGCCCGGTATGCGCGTCCGCCGGCATGGCCTCCATTTGCCTATTCGGTGTCCGGCAATCCGGCGCAGTCGGAAAGCCATGTCATGGCCCCCGCCCGTTCATTGCGAGGGACGGCAAAGGCGAACGGCCCGAGTGGCCAGCCGTTCGATGTGAACAGCTCTGCGTGCGGGACGTCCCGCCAATCGTATCGGACGCAGCGAGGATCGAGCCCATGCGGAATCGCCAGGTCTATCCTGTTCGGCGCGCCGATGGTGGCAGGGACCGAGACACAGGCCTCGCCGCAAAGTTCGAATCCGCCGACTCCGTCGTGCCCCCGCGACGTCAGCGCCGTGCCAGAGGCATAGACGATCGAAAGTGTCGGGACCGATCGACTGACTAGAGGACGCCGCCGTCCGGCATCCGGATATTTTGCGAGCCCTGCAACCGCCATCGCGGTCCCAGCCGCCCGCTCGGCAATCACGGCCTTTTCGGGCGGATGAAGTTCGTCGGAAACGCCCTGATCGCTTTGCACAACGAGCCCGGATCCGCGATCGCCTGCAACGAAGCCTCGCTGCCCTTCACGCACTCGGACCCAGTTGCCGGCCGGATCGGCGGGCGTGGGATCGAAAGCGGGAAGCTGGATCACTATGAACGGCAACGGCTGCGAAAAGGCTTTCCGCCAACTGGCCGCGAGCGCTCGAAGCTTTTCGCCATATCGGGCAGGATGGTGGGTATCGCTCTCGCCTTGATACCAGAGCACCCCGCGCAGCGCGAACGGCGCAATCGGGGCGATCATCGCATTGAAGACACGGCCCGGGTTCTGGCGCGAAGCGGGATCGGTTTCGGGGTTCACAAGATGATGGTCGGCATAGGTTCGCGCATCGACGAAAGCCGAAATGCGCGTGCCGCCCCACGCCGCCGCGACCAGTCCGACAGGCACGCCGAGCTTTGTCCGCAAGCTTTCGCCGAAATGGTGGCAAACCGCCGAAAAGTTCGCCGCGGATTGCGACGAAGAGCGTTTCCAGCCGCCGAGGGTCACGAGATGCGGTGACGGTGTCGCATCCTGCCGCCGCGCCACATCGAGCATGCGCAGCCCCGGGTCGGGCGCGAAGCCGCGCGCAAGGTCGATCGCCTTCGATCGGCGGAACTCCATGTTCGACTGCCCGGCACACAGCCAGACGTCGCCGATCATCACGTCGGCATAGCGATCCCGAAACGATGCCGCCGATGCCGTCAGCGCATAGGGACCGCCGGCGGGCTGCGTGGCGAGCGTCGCGCGCCACCGGCCGCGCTTATTGGCGACGACCGTCACGTTCGATCGGTCGAGCGAAACCGTGACCCGCTCCCCCGGCTTGGCACGGCCCCAGAGGCGTATCGGGCGATCGCGTTGCAGCACCATGCCCGATCCGAAAAGCGAGTCGAGGCCAAGGCGCTCTTCGGCGGGCGGCGAGTCGGCATCGCGCGTTTGCGCGGCGGCCGGAAGAGTCGAGCACGACAGCACGGCCGCCATCAGGCAGAATTTGTTGCGCTTTCGCGGCATCGTCGCTCTCCGATCTTTTCCATCTTCATGCATATTGCGGAGTCCTAGTTGATCTTGCGGTTGACTTATATCTAAAATAGCAACAATAGATGCACCACATTGAGCCGCCTATGCGAAGCGGCCAGTCGAGGGGATGGAGGATATCGTGAAGGGAATCGCCAAAATATCGCGGATCGCACTGGTCGCAGCCACGCTGGCAGCGACGCCGAACTGTTTCGCTCAGGAGAACGAAACTTCGGCATCGAGCCGGGAACAGGCCGACAAGGGTCCGAATACCGCGATCATCGTCACCGGTATCCGTGCTGCCGAAGCCGAGTCGATCGACATCAAGCGCAATTCGACCCAGATCGTCGATTCGATTGTCGCCGAAGATATCGGCAAGCTGCCCGACCAGAATGTCGCCGAATCGCTCGAGCGTGTCGCCGGGGTGCAAGTCCGCCGCGAAATCGACGAGGCCGCCGACATCGCGATCCGCGGTCTCAGCCAGAACCGCCTCGAGTTCAACGGCCATACGCTGATCAGCCCCTATGGCCGCGGCGCCGATGGCCCCGACGACGGCGCCTATAATGTGCTGACGCTGATCCCTTCGGAACTCGTCGCGCGGCTCGACGTCACCAAATTGCCCTCGCCCTCGATGATCGAAGGCTCGTTGGGCGGCACCGTCAACATCCTGACCCGCCGTGCGGCCGCAAACCGCAAATTCTTCGTCGGGGGCTCGGCACAGATCGTCGACAAGCAAAAGGCGGACGATCCATCCTACCGCCTCACAGGGCTCGTCGCGACATCGATGCTCGACGGCAAGCTCGGCATCGCGATCGGCGCCAACTACCAGCGACTGAACATCGGGCAGGATTCGTTCGACAGCTATTCGTCGTGGCGCGAGGAGCCCGACAATTTCGACAGCGATCCGGCGGTGGTCGATCCGAATGGCGACGGCAACAACATCTATTATTTCAACGATATCCGCTACCAGCGCCTGCAGGAAAAGCGGACCAAATTGGGCGTCACCGCGAACATCTTCTATGAGCCGACCGATACGCTCGAATTCACCGCCGACTTCCTCTACGCGCATGCCAACACCGACCGGAAACGCAACTGGGTCTCGATCCCGCTGAGCCGCAAGTCGTCGGACTATGACGACCTCGTCGTATCGGACAAAGAGAATATCGTCGCCGGCACCGTCGACGCGGTAATCCAGGGCAACAGCGAACGGCTGACCCTGCCCACCGACATCTTCAGCGGCCAGTTCGGGACGAGCTGGCAGGCGAGCGACCGCCTCAAGCTCGGCGCGGACGTCTCGTTCACGCGCGCGACGCAGGATTATGGCCAGACCTATCTGCGCGCCGACACCACCGCCAAGCAGGCGGTGTCGTTCGACTTTCGAGACACCGACGTGCCCGCCGTTGGCCTTCCCGCCGACGTCGATATAACCGACCCCGATCTTTATATTTACCGAACCAGCTTCGATAACGAATATGTCTATGAGGCCGAGGAGATCACGGGCCGGCTCGACGCGACCTATGAAATCGACGGCCCCTTCCTCACCTCGGTGGCGGTCGGTTATCGTTTCGCGCAGATCGATCTCAACCGCGAAACCTATCGCAACCAGACGGTGTATCCGACATCGGCGACCTCGCGCATCCCGGTGACCGATTTTCCGGGCAATTTCGAAATCGTCGAGTTTGACGATTTCCTGACCGGCGCGAACGGCGACTTTCCGACATCCTACCTCGTCCCGATCACCGACAAGCAGGGCAATGAAGGCATTTGCCAGGTCTTTTCGCCGACCTGCACCCCCAATCTCTACGATCCGACGTCGAGCTTTCGCCTGAGCGAGCCGGTGCATTCGGCCTATGTGCAGGCCGATTTCGATACCTCGCTCTTCGGCCTGCCCGTCACCGGCAATTTCGGGGTGCGCTACGTCAATACCCGCCTGATCGCCGACGGCTTCTATGGCATTCGCGGCAGCACCGAAGACGGCGCGTTCGAACCGGTCCACCAGGTCGTCAAATATGACGACTGGCTGCCGAGCCTCGCGACGCGTTTCGAACTCAGCGACAACCTGCTGCTGCGGCTCGGCGCGGCGCGCGTAATGGCCCGCCCCGACACGCGCGACCTGTCGCCCTCCTTCTCGATCACCTCGGCGGGCACCGGCGCCGGCGGCAATCCTGCGCTCCAGCCGTTCCGGGTCAACCAGGTCGACGCATCGCTCGAATGGTATCCGCAGCGCGGATCGCTGATCTCGCTCGCGCTGTTCTACAAGGACGTCGAAAGCTTCATCTATTCGCAAACGGTCGAAGAAGTGATACCGGGCCTCGACGCCGATCCCGACGACGACAATCCCGAAACCCCCTATCGCATCGGCCGCACCTTCAACGGCGAAGGCGCAACGATCAAGGGCTTCGAAGTCCAGCTTCGCCAGAATCTCGACTTCCTGCCCGGGCCGCTGTCGCATCTCGGGGTCAAGGGCACCTATACTTATATCGACAGCAACTCCGGCATCATCGACGGCCGCACCCAGAATGAGCTGCCGCTCCAGTCGCTGTCGAAGCACAGCGGCACCGCGCTGCTCTTTTACGAGGACGGACCGCTCGGCCTGCGCGTCGGCTATTCCTATCGCAGCGGCTATCTCAACCGCATCGGGCTCGAGGGCAACGGGATCTATTATCGCGCGGCGGGCTATCTGTCGGTCGGGATCAGCTACGACATCACCAAACAAGTCAAGCTGAGCATTTCGGGGTCGAACCTGACAAACACGCCGACGCGCAAATATGCCAATTACCCCGAAGCGATCGCGAGCTATCTCGAGAATGGCCGCAATCTGACGGCAACGCTCAATTTCCGCTTCTGACGCGACGGAGACGACAGGAATGCGATATTCGCTGGCTCTGGTGCTGACTGCGGGAACCGCGCTTTCCGCCTGCGCAGCGCAGATGGGAAGCCCGGCGCCGCAAGGTTCCGCAGCGCCTGCCACCGATGCGCTTGCTCCGCGTATCGCAGGTTTCGATCTCGACTTCACGGTTCTCTATCGCCCCGACGATCCGAAGATGGCGCTGCGCCCGGCGGGAATAAAAGACGTCGCCTATAATGTCGCGACCTGGCGCGCGTTCGATCCCGCACGCGCCGATCTCGCCGCGTCGAAACGCGACGCCGCGACGCAGGGCGACGGCTTCGACGACCGCATTCTCGACGCGAGCGCCGAAAGTCGCGCCGCCGATTATTTCAATGCCGGCGAACCTGTCGCGATGAAGCCCGCGCGCGTGCGGCGGGAAGGCGACCGGCTGATCGCGACCTACCCCGCCAACCCGCGCTTCACGCTGACCGCCGAAGTCGATCTCGCCGCCAAGCCCTATCCGCTGCTGCGCTGGCACCTTGAAGCGCAGCAAGCGGGCTATTTTTCGGTCGGCTACACCGGCGCGCCGCACGTTGCGGCGGGCGAGGCGTCCGAAATCTGGCAGCCGCTGATCTGGCAGGAGAAGCGGCTCCCCGACCGCCCCTATCTGACGCTCGCCTATCGTGCGACGCTGCCGACAGCGATGGTACGCAAGGGCGATACCGCCTTTGCCGCGATCGCCCATCCCGGCGAATTTCCCTTTCAACCGCTGCCGCTTGCCGAAAACAGCCGCTTCGGCGTCGCGGTGCGCGATCGGGCGGGTCGGGCGAGCCCGATGATCTTCGCGCCGGTGATCGGCGGTGCGGGTTCGAAACTGGAGGCCGGTGCATCGACGGGTTTTCGCACCTATCTGGTCCGCGAACCCGCTAAGGACCTGACGCGGCTCTATGAGCGGCTGGCGCGCGGCGTCTATGGTTTCGGCGATTTCCGGCACAATGCGGTCGGATCGCTCAATGCGACCTTCGACCGCATCGTCGATTATTCGATGTCGGCCTATGCCCGCTGGATCGCCGACCTCAAGGGCTCGTCCTATTCGACCGACGTTCCCGGCGCGGTGAAGAATGTCAGCAGCCTCAATCCGTTCGAGCTGGCGCTCGTCACCGACCGTCCCACGATGTTCGAGAGCCGCGTGATCCCCTATGTCGAATATATGCTGTCGCGGGAAAAATTCCTCTTCAGCCTCGACCCCGAGCAGAAGATTCAGAACCCCTCGCGCGCGCTGCTGGGGCCAACCGCCCCGATTTCCGATCTTGCGACGCTCTATGCGGTGCTCGGCCGGCGCAATCCGGCGCTCCTCGACCTTGCGAAGCGGGAATATGCGGGGTCGCGCACGCGCAATCTCGACGTCGCCGAAAAAGGCCGCACATGGCAGAATGCGCTGTCGCTGTTCGAAGCGACGGGCGACCGCGCGATGCTGGCGACCGCGGTCGAGGGCGCCGACCGCTATCTCGCGGTGCGTGTCGACACGCCGCAGCAGACGTTCGAGCATGCCGCCTTCTTCTTCTGGCCCGCTTTCGTGCCCGACTTCGTCGACCTCTACCGGCTCTACCGCGCAAGCGGCCAGCGGCGTTTCCTCGATGCGGCGCAGCTGGGCGCGCGGCGCTACACAATGTTCACCTGGATGGCGCCCGCGGTTCCCGATGCCGACGTCACCGTCAATCCGGGCGGCAAGGCGCCGGTATACTGGTATCTGGCGTCAAAAGGCCACAAGCCGATGTCGGCACCGCAGCAGGACGTCCCGGCGTGGCGCCTGTCGGAAATGGGGCTGACCCCCGAAAGTTCGGGAACCAGCACCGGACACCGGGCGATCTTCATGGCGAATTACGCGCCGTGGCTGCTGCGTATTGCCGAGGATACGAACGACGCGTTCCTGCACGACGTCGCGCGCTCGGCGGTGATCGGGCGTTATCGCAATTTTCCCGGCTATCACATCAATACCGCGCGCACGACGATCTACGAAGGCGCCGACTATCCGCTGCACGAGCATGAAGCGCTGAGCGTGAACAGCTTTCACTATAATCATATCTGGCCGATGGCTACGATGCTGCTCGACTATCTGGTAAGCGACGCGCGCGGACGGTCCAACGGCGCAATCGACTTCCCGAGCCAGTTCATCGAGGCATATGCCTATCTGCAGAACGGTTTCTATGGCTATGCGCCGGGACATTTCTATGGCGACGAAGGCGTCAGCCTGTGGATGCCGAAGGGACTGCTTACCGGCTACGACCCCGAGCTCAACTATATCGCGGGCTATCGCGGCGACGCGCTTTACGTGGCGCTCGCCAACCAGTCCGACACGGCGATCACGAGCCGCTTCACCATCGCGCCCAAACTGGCGCAGCGTGTCGGTGCAGCTACGGTTGCGCGCCTGTCGCCAGGCGGCGTGGCACGGGCCGATGGCGATGGCTTTGCTGTCGAGGTTCCCGCGCGCGGACAGGTGGCGCTGCGGATCGACGGTCTGCGCGCCCGCCCGCAGATCGACCGCGCCGATCTCGAACGCCCCGCGACGCCGGTGCCGAACGACCAAGCGGCGCTAACCGTGGGCGATGCCCGCGCCTATCTGCTGGATTTCGGCCACTTCGGACGCCGGGCCTATGTCTATCTGCGCGAAGACGACAGCAAGATCGTCCGAGCCCGGCTGCGCTATCGTTCCGCGAACGGCTGGCAGACGCTGACCGACGACGCCTTTCCGTTCGAGTTCAGCGTGCCGAGAAAGATGGGCGAGGATTTCGCGTTCAGCCTGTCGGTGGACAAGGTCGGCGGCGGAAGCGCCCGCAGCGCGGAGACCGTCCTCGGGAAATAGGGCCGGGATGCCCGGCCTCGAGGCGGGACGACTTTCTTTTTAACCCCGGCGAAAGCGGTGGGAAGCAATCCCGTGCGGTCGAAGCCACCGTGGATTGCTCCCGTCGCTCGCGGTTCCTGATGAAGGTCGCATTGGACCGCGACCCTCCGCTGAAGGGCCCGGTTTGCCCCGACCTTTATCCTTGTATCTTTTCCGCATGCGCCCACAGCGCCGCGCCGGGCGCAACACCAAGGCCCGGGCCGGACGGCAGCTTGTAGACGCCCGCCTCGCACGTCAGTTCACCGTCGAGCAACGCCGCGTTCCGGTCGAGGATCGAGTGCTGATATTCGTGCATAGGCAAATCGTCGACCGCCGCCGATGCCTGAAGGCTCGCGGCCTGGAAGATGCCGACGCCGATCGTTGCATGCGGGATGGTGACGACATGATGCGCAGCCGCGAGCCGGGAGATCCGCATGAACTGCGTGATCCCCGTATGCCCCATTTCGGGCTGCACGATCGAAAGCGCCCCGGCCGCGAGGCGTGGTAGCGCGTCATGGACGCTGCGCCATTCCTCGCCCGCCGCCACCGGGATGGATGTCATGCGCGCCACATGCGCAAGCCCCTCGACATCCTCGGGCTTCACCGGCGCTTCGGCGAAATAGAGCCCATAGGGTTCGAGCCGGCGGATCAGCGCCGCGGCTTCGCCGCGACCGAACATCCAGTGGAAATCGATCATCAGCTTGATCCTGGGACCAAGCGCGGTGCGCAACGCGGCGAGTTCTGCCTCGATGCCGTCGGGATCGACGGCGGCGGCGAATTTGATCGCGTCATAGCCCTTCGCAACAAAGTCGGCGGCGAGGTCCACCCGCTCCTCGAGCGACGCGCGCGGCAGGCCGGAAACGTAGGCGGGAATCGACGCACGGCGCTCGCCGCCGAGCAATTTGCGCACCGGCACGTCGGCACGCTTGCCGCATATGTCCCACAGCGCGATGTCGAGAGCGGCGAGCGCGTCGAGCCAGAAGCCGCCGGTGTAGCCGCGCACCCGCAGCAGGTCATAGAGATCGTGCCAGATCGCCGACACATCGAACGGGTCGCGGCCGCGAACGAGCGGCAGAACCAGATCCTCGATCAGTTCACCGATCACCCGCGGGGCGGTAAGGCCATAGGTTTCGCCCCATCCGACTACGCCGCCCCTTGTCGTCACCTTGACGAGCACCGAACGGTCCTGGGTCGGATAGATGGTGCGGTTCGACGTGCGGACCAGATAGCCGCGTTCGTTCACCGTCTCACCGACGCGCAGCGGCCCGAGATAGGGGGTATCGCGCGGGATCGTGACGACGAAAGTCTCGATATGGTCGATGGGGTCGAGCATGGCGAACGGCTATACCATCTGCGCCGCGGCGGGCGAGTGGCCCATTTCGCGCAGCAGCGGATCGAGCGCGGCGAGCAAGGCGTCGAGTTCGGCATGATCGTGGCGATCGAGCGCCGGACCGGGGGCGCGGACGAACGCCGATCCGATAAGGCCGCGGCGCCGCAGGACTTCCTTGGTCAGCCGCCAGCGATACACCGCCTGCATGTTGAGCAGCGGCAAGGTTCGTTCGAAGAGTGTCCGCACGGTATCGGCGTCGCCCGCACGGTGCGCGGCTATCAGGCGTACGTGGAGGTCGGCGATCTCGGCCGCGGGCATCGTCCCGACGGCGCCGCGCGCCAGTTCGTCGGTGATATAGCGCCCGCCAGCGCCGCCGAAAATGCCGCGAAGCTGCGACGAGCCGGCGGCGAGCAGCGCCGAGATGCGCTGACCGCAGGGGGCGTTTTCCTCTTTCACGTAGCGAATGTTCGGGGCGCGGTCGACGATATGCAGCACCTCCTGTGCATCGAGGCCGAGACCCATCGGCTTCGGCGCGTTCTGGAGCATGATGGGAACGCGGGCATGGCTTGCAAGGCCGGCGTAAAAGTCGCCGATCGCGTCGAGATCGTCGCCCTTGCGTGCCGGCGTCACGATCATTGCGGCCGCGGCCCCTGCCTGCCCCGCGGCCGCGATCAACGTGGCACTTTCCTCGTCGTTCGCGCCGCTGCATCCCGCAACGAATGCGGCCCGGCCCGCGGCGCGTTCTCCGATGAGCGCGATCAGGCGAAGCCGCTCGCCGAGGGTCAGATGATCATATTCGCTGGCGAGGCCGGGGAAGACCACTCCGTCGACCCCGCATTCGATCACCCATTCGATCGTCCGGACCATGCCGGTCTCGTCGATCGCCCCGGCAGAATCAAAGATGGTCGGCAATACCGGAAAGGCGCCGGTGATATCGGTCATTCGTGTCACTCCCTTGGCACGGCCCCATCGCGGCCGTGCCAAAGGCGGTAGAGTAGTATTGCTAATTTAGCAATACTGCTGCCACTATTCGCCGATCTGCCGCGCGGCGTTGACAAGCGCTTCGACGATCGGTCCGTTATTCTGCTCGGGTATCCAGCCCGAAACGCCGATCGCCGCGAAGGACAGGTCCGATACTGGCACCGCAACCGTATGTCGGTCCCCGACCGGATCGACGCAGACACGCGCGTAGCCGAGGCGGCGCACCGTTTCGATCGACGCCATGAGATCGGCCAGCCCGCCCGGAAAACCGTCGATTTCGCGGTCCGCAAAAAGCTCCTCGATATGAGCATCGTCGCGTTGGGCGAGCAGCGCCATGCCGATACCGCTCGACGTCGCCGGCAGGAGGCCGATCCGCCCGATGCCTTGGGTTGTCGTCATTCCCGGCGGCGCGTGAAAGAGATAGCTGACGCTGTCGCGCCACAGCACGCCGAGCGCGATGGTAAGGCCGAAACGCCGCAACTCCTCAAGGACCGGCAGGGCGTCCTGCATGATACGCGAAGCATGCAGGCTCTGCGCTGCAAGCACGTGCATTCCGGGGCCGGCCGTATATTTGCGGTTCGCGGTCTGGCGCGCGATGCCGAGATAGGCGAGCGTCTTCAAGAGCCGGTTGACGCGGGTCGGGTTGAAGCCAAGTTGCCGCGCCAGTTCACGATTGCCAACGGGTTCAGGCGACACGGCCAGCGCCTGGAGGGTCGCGATTCCGTCGATCAGGCTCTGGTTCGGCTGCGCATTGGGTTTGGGGTTCATTCGCTTCGGTCCGTCCAACACAGAGGGTAAGAAAGCGATGATCGCTGCCCCTCGATCGTGCATGATAATCGCTCGGCGGGCGAATTTCACCACCGCCCGCCCTTCCCGCCATATTGTCGCTAAGATTGCAACGTCAATGTTTCATCTGGCGTAACAAAATGGGCAGGCGACATGGAAAGCCGCCTGCCCAGTTGGTGGTGGAGACGAGCGCCGGGGCCTTTGAGCAAGGCCCGGATCTGGTCAGCCGGGGTTGGACGAGGAGGGCGGGTCCGCCGGATAGTTGGTCACCGTGATCTTGCGCCGCGTGATACGCGTATGCCCGCTCGCGATCGACTTGCGATAAAAGAGATAGCTTTTGCCGTTGGAATAGAGGCGGTCGAAGTCGGAATCGCCATAATCGCCGCCGTCGAAATCGATCGCGACGGGATAATTGGCCTGGGCCGAGGTCGAAACGAGCAAATTCTGTCCGTCGCTCCAGTTCACCAGATCGGTCGAGGTCGCATAGCGGACCGCACTGCTGTTTCGGAAGATCGCGATGTAATGGCGCGACGGCTTGTGCCACACGACCGACCGCACATAGGAGTTGAACATCGTCGGCTTGACTACCGCGCAGGCACTGTTGGTGTAGACGGTGGGGTTGCGCATTTGCTGGGTGAAGCCGGGCGTGCCGCTGTTCCCGTCCCACGCGCGCCAGCTCGTCCGATCGGTCGGATCGGCGGTGCGGAACAGGCACACCCCCTTCGACTGCCCGGCATAGGTCGAGCTGCTGTAGGCGAACATATAATAATAGCCGTCGAGCGAACCGTCGGGATTGCGCCCCCGGATGATGTTCGACGGCGTCCCATATCCGATCCACCCCGCCGACGTGGTGCTGGCGTCGCCGGGGTAGGCGACCTTCGGATAGATGGCGACATGATCGGGCGTCGCCGCCGAGCGCGCAAAGTCGAGATGGCGATCGGGCGGCGAAACCGAAGAGGTCCAAAGCGGGATGGACGCATACCAGCAATAGGGCTTTCCGTCGCTCGTCCCCGCATCATGACAATCGGGATCGTTCGTGCGCGTACCGAAATAATCCTCATGCCCATAGGCGTAGACGGTCGAGCCTTCGAAGTGCAGCGCCTGTATCCATGTCTTCTGGTCATAAGCGTCGGGGTCGGTGTTGCCGCTGTTGCCGATCATCACCGGATCGCAGTCGAGCACCGCGGTCTTCGGATTGTTGGTGAAGCCCGTCACCGAACCCGTCCACTGCCAGCCGGTCGCATTGGGATCGGAGACGGTCAGGTGAATGACATTATTCTGATCCTCGAACGCCCGCACCGGGCCGTCGATATGGACCTTTTGAGTCCCGCACAGATTGGCATCGCTGTCGTGGAAGGTTTCGATCACCGAATCGGCAAGGCCGAGCGTCGGTGCATCGGGGACCACCAAAGCCGCGGACGGCGTCGCATCCGTCCCGCCCGCCCTGTGGGTGGCCGGCGCCGATGGCGGCAGCAGGACCTGCACCGCGCCCGGTTCGGCGGCCGGGTCGCTGCCGAGCGCGAAGGCTGCACCGCCAGCCAATGCCGCAACGCCGGCAACGCACGCCCATTTCAACGCTTTATGCTGCATGTTTCCTCTCCTGTTGCACGGCGTTCACGCCGCTGCCCTCCGAGTATAGTCATAAAATGCTAATAAAGCAATTTTTGGAAAAGATCGCCACCGCGAGGCGGACCGAAGAGAGGGTTACGGGAGTTGAAGATACGGCATATTTTCTGGCAATGTATGACTGAATTCCCCCCAAGCGATCGACAGCCTTGCCTTTATTTTTCGTTGCTTTAATAGCCTCTTTGGATCGTATGGAGAGAGGAAGCTCATGAGCAAAGCCGATGCGGTCGTGCTGATCGCGTATCTCGCGGGCATGCTGGCGCTCGGCGTCTATTACATGCGCCGCAACACGAACCTGAAGCAGATGTTCGCCGCGGGCCATCAATCCCCCTGGTGGGTCGCCGGGCTCTCCGGTTTCATGACGATGTTCTCGGCCGGCACTTTCGTCGTCTGGGGCGGGCTCGCCTATCGGTCGGGCCTCGTCGCCGTGGCCGTCAACATGGCCTATGGCGTCGCCGCATTGCTAGCGGGCGCAGTGCTTGCGGGACGCTGGCGCGAACTGGGCGTCGATTCCCCCGCGCAATATGTGCGGCTGCGTTTCGGCGCGTCGGCAGTGCAGCTCTATCTGTGGGCGATGATGCTCTTTCGATTGATCGGCGCAGGTATCGCGCTCTACGCGCTCGCGGTGCTGCTGTGCGTTCTCGTCCCGCTCGACCCCGGAAGCCTGTTTCGCGATCCCGCAACGGGCAATCTGTCGGTAACCGCCGCGGTCGTGGCTTTCGGCGCGGTGATCATCGTCTACACGATGCTCGGCGGCCTCTGGGCGGTGCTGATGACCGACGTGATGCAATTCATCATATTGAACATGGCGGTGCTGATCACCGTGATCCTGATCCTCGCGCGGCTCGGCGGGTTCGAGGGGTTCGCCGCGCGCGTGCCGGCCGATTTCTTCGCGTTGACCGACGCCGACTATGGCTGGTGGTTCATCGCCGCCTGGGCCGCGATCCATTTCTTCATGATCGGTGCCGAATGGGCGTTCGTGCAGCGCTTCCTGAGCGTACCGACCCCGCGCGACGCCCGCCGCAGCGCCTGGCTGTTCGGCGGCCTCTATCTCGTGTCGCCGCTTTTCTGGCTGCTTCCGCCGATGCTCTATCGTGCGATCGATCCCAACGCCGATCCCGAGCAGGCTTACATGCTTGCGGCACAGGCGGTATTGCCATCGGGGATGCTTGGTCTCGTGCTTGCGGCGATGTTTTCGGCCACGGCAAGCCTGATCAGCGGCCAGCTCAACGTCTTTGCCGGCGCGCTGACGCCGATGCTGACCGCCGACGCGGAAGGAGCGAAGGCCGTGCGCGTCGGACGCCTCGTAACCGTTGGCCTGGGGGCGTTCCTGACGATCGTCGCCGCATCGATCCCGCTCCTCGGCGGCGCCGAAAAAGTGATCGTCGCCGCGACGAGCCTGCTTGTCGTTCCGTTGGTCGCGCCGAGCGTATGGGGATTTTTCAGCCGCCGCGTCGACCAGCGCGCCGCGTGGCTGACCGCGCTTTGTGCAGCCGCGCTCGCGCTGTTCCTGCGCTATCTGATCACGCCCGCCGGGCCGCTGGGCTCTGTAGCGGCGCTCCGCCCGCTGCGGCAATGGGCGGAGACCTCGGGTATATTGGTCGATGTGGTCGTAGGCGTTGGAGTCCCGATGCTCGTGCTCGGCGTCTATCACATGCTGTCGCGCCGGGACGCGCCGGGGGTCGCCCGCATTGCCGCATTGCCGCCCGCGCCGCCCGCCGGCGCCTCGAACAGCGTTGCCTCGGACGCGCCGCGCATCGTTGCATTGACCGTGGGAGCGAGCGGCGCGCTGCTATGGCTCACCGCGATCGCTGCCGACCGCAACGACCGCCTTGTGCTGCTCGCGACCGGCGCAGGGCTCGCAGCGCTGGCCGCGCTCGCCGAATGGATCGCACGGCGCACCACGCGGAATAATGCAAAGGAGGCTGCTTATGACCCGGCGCTTTGAAGGCAAGCGGATATTGGTCACCGGCGCCGCCGGCGGCATCGGGAGCGCGATCGTGGACGCGTTTCGCAGCGAGGGCGCCTGGGTCTGCGCCTGCGGGCACAGCCTGCCCGATAATGGCGATTGCAATGTCGCCGCCGACCTCGCCTCGGACACCGAGGTCGAACAGGCGGTCGCGGCGATGGTCGCCGCAGGCGGATCTGCCGACGTCGTGGTCCACGCCGCGGCGGCGAGCGTCAACGCCGGCATTGCCGATACGCCAAGCGCCGACTGGCTGCGCCTCTACGACGTCAATGTCGTCGGCGCGGTGCGCTTGATGCGGGCATGCGCGCCGGCGATGCGCGATGCGGGGGGCGGCGTCTTCACTCTGCTGTCCTCGATCAACGCCCGCTTCGCAACGCCGACACTCGCCGCCTATGCGACATCGAAGGCTGCCCTCGACGGGCTGATCCGCACCGCCGCACTCGAGTTGGCAAGGGACGGTATTCGCGTCAACGGCGTCGCCCCGGCGTCGGTCGATACCGCGCTGCTCGCGCGCAATTTCGCAGGCGCGCCGGACCCTGCTGCGGCGCGCGCAGCCAATGTCGCGCGCCATCCGCTTGGGAGACTGGGCACGCCCGAAGACGTCGCGCGGAGCGTGCTTTTCGTGTCGTCGGCCGAGGCCGGCTGGATGACGGGAACGATCATGGAAATCGATGGAGGTGCCGGTGTCACACGCCGCTGACAGGACCCGGCCGATGGTCGGGATCAACTGGGGAAGCAGCAATTTCCGGGCGTGGCGGATCGCGCCCGACGGCGCGATACTCGACCGGGTCCAGATACCCAGGGGAGTCGCGGCACTCGACCGGGAGGGGATGGAGGCCTGCCTTGGCGAGCTTGTCGCGCGCTGGGGCGAGCTCGGCGACTGCTGGGCGTCGGGCATGATCGGCTCGAACGTCGGCTGGATCGACGCCGGCTATTTCGAAACACCCTCGTCCGTTGCGGACCTCGCTGGCGGGGCCGTCGCGGCGCAGATCGGGGGCCAGGCGGTGAAGGTCGTGCCGGGGCTGACCTGCACCGGACCGCATGGCGGCCCCGACGTGATGCGCGGCGAAGAGATCGAACTGTTCGGCTATCTTGCCGAACGCTCGGATGCGGAGGCCGGCGAACATTTCATCGTTCTGCCGGGCACACACAGCAAGTGGGTGCATTGCCGCAGCGGCCGCATCGTCGATTTCTTCACCAGCATGGGCGGCGAGATATTCGACCGGATGACCGCACAGGGCCTCCTGGCGTCGGTGACCGAGGGCAACGGCACGGCCGGCAAGATGTTCGACGCCGCATGCGACCGCGGGCGAGCGAGCGGGGTGGGACTCGGCAGCCTGGCTTTCGAAACGCGCGCCCGCGCCGTTCGCGAGGGGCTCGGCAAGGCCGACGCGGCATCGTGGCTGCGCGGCCTGCTCGTCGGCCGCGAAATCGCCGACGCGCTGCATTATTATCCGCGGCTCGCCTCGGGACGCGTTACGCTGATCGGAAGCGGCGCGATGTGCGGCCTGTTCGCGCATGCACTGGGGCGCCTTGCCATCGAGGCCGAGACGGTGGCGTCCGAACGTTGCTGTATCGCGGGCTACCGCGCGCTGCGCTCGGCGCATGCCGCGCGGCAGGCCGAAGCGGCATGAGCGGCGATATCGCGGCGGCCCTCGAAGCCGCGCTGGCATCGGCGCCCGTCGTTGCGATCCTGCGCGGACTGACACCCGATCAGGCGATCGCGGTCGGTGAGGCTTTGTTCGATGCCGGCGTCCGGGTCGCCGAGGTGCCGCTCAATTCGCCGTCGCCGTTCGAGAGTATCGCCCTGCTCCGCGCCCATTTCGGCAAGCGGATGATCGTCGGCGCGGGCACGGTGCGCGACCCCGCCGATGCCCTGAGGCTGGCGGACGCCGGCGGGCAGATCTGCGTCGCGCCGGACTGCAATCCCGCCGTTATCGCAAAGGCGCTGGAGTGCGGCATCGTCCCGATGCCGGGGGTCGCATCGCCGAGCGAGGCGTTTCGCGCCTATGACGCGGGCGCGCGGTGGCTTAAATATTTTCCCGCCGGCGACGCAGGTCTCTCGGCTATCGGCGCCTTGCGCCCGGTCATGCCGTCCGGTGTCCGCTTCGTCGCGGTCGGCGGTGTCGGCACAGCCAATGCAGCGACCTTCCTCGCCGGTGGCTGCAGCGCGATCGGCGTCGGCTCCGAGCTGTTTCGCCCCGGCAGGACCGCCGCAGACGTGGGGGCCGCGGCGCGCGCAATCATGGCGGCGGCAGCGGCTCCAGTAGGCCCCGCTCTCATCGCAAATCCGCGCGCCACGATAAGCGAATCGCCGCTGCTCTCGCGCGACGGCACGAGCCTCTTCTTCGTCGATCCCGTGCAATCAAAACTGCATCGGGTCGCGCTCGACGACGGCGCGATCGCGTCGGTCGCGACCGCAGTACCGGTGAACGCGATCGGCTGGCGCGGCGAAGCGCTGATCGGTCTCGGCGACGACGCCTTGGTGGAACTCGATCCCGCCACGGGCGATGTCACCCCGCTGGTGCAAGTCGAGGTCGGGAGCGGCTGCCGTTTCAATGATATGGTGATTGCCTCGGACGGCACCGTCTGGGCGGGTACCATGCATCGGGGTCTGCTGGCAGGACGCGGTGCGTTGTTCCGGATCGACGCCGCACACGCCGTCACGCGCGCGTGCGATGGTCTTGGCGCCTGTAACGGCATGGCGCTCACCGCCGACGAGCGATCGCTCTATCTCGTCGACACGCTGCTGCGCACGCTGATCCGCTTTCCCGTGGCGGAGGATCGCACGTTGGGCGAGCCGGTGATCGTGAGCGATTTCATGGGCCTCGACGGCAAACCCGACGGCATGACGCTCGCGCCAAACGGCCATTCGCTTGTCGCCATGTGGGGCGGGAGCGAGGTGGTGGAACTGGGCCCAGACGGAGCGCTGCAGAACCGGTATCGCCTGCCCGCGCCGCATGTCAGCAGCCTGTGCATCGGCACAGGGGGCGATCTCCTGGTCACCACGTCGCGCATGCGGCTCAGCACCCCGGTTGCCGACGCCACCACATCGGGCGGCGTCTTCAGGATCACCCGGCGCTGACTCTGGCCCCGCCGAGGTTGGCAAATCGCGAAAAGCGCCGCGTCTTCGACATGGCCGAGCTGCCGCTCGATCGCGTCGGGATGCCACTCGCCGCATTCATTGAGGAGCGCCCTCGCCCGCCGCAACGAGTCGCCGCGCCTCCTCGCGCTTGTCGCGCGCCATCGCGAGGCCGGTGTCGGGATAAACGCCCCGCGAAATCGTCTTTCGCTTGCCGGCGAAGCTGTAGCTGAAGCGCCTGTAGCGGGCGCCGTTCGGCATTACGAGAAGATAGAGGCCGCGCTCGTCCCAGAGCTTGTATTGAACGGCCTGCGGACGGGTGTTCGCGACAGCCGCAGCGCTGAGCATGTCGGTAACTCCTTTCGCTCACCTGCGATAGTTACCGCAAATCTGTGCAAAAAGAGGCTGGGATGCAAAGCGACGCCTCGCGACGAAGCGAACAAATAAATCATTTGTTCAAAATGACTTACCGGACGTTCTAGGATTTTTTGGAATGCCCTGAAAAAGGGTAATGGTGCCGGGGGCGGGATCTCATTGAGATACAAGCGTCTGAAAACAAACTGATCTTTTTGCTTGCAATTTTTTTGCTACCGACAATCTGTGCAATTTTCGGGGGTTCGATGCCGATTTTCGGTAAGCCGTTGCTTGTTTACGGCGATCCGATCGATGCGCCGTCCTGTCGCGCGATTCAACGATATGTGTGATTTTTGAGGATCAACTTTCGTAATATCCGCGCCCTCGTATCGTTGCAACAGGCGTGGGCTGATAATCTTTGATGGCCAGTACTGCATGACCTTTTATCCCTGCGGCCAATAGCGGTCGCGGATCAGCCGCTTGTATAGCTTTCCCGTGTCGAGCCGCGGCAGTGCGGGGTCGAAATCGATCGAGCGCGGACATTTCACATGACTGAGTTTGTCGCGACAAAAACGCATGAGTTCGTCGGCAAACGCCGCGGTCGCATCCGCCGGGTCAAGCGGCTGCACGACGGCCTTGACCGCTTCGCCATACTCCGCGCTTGGTATGCCAATGACGGCAGCGTCGGCAACGCGCGGGTGAGCGATTAACAGGTTTTCGACCTCCTGCGGATAGATGTTCACCCCACCCGAAATGATCATGAAACTCTTGCGGTCGGTCAGGTAGAGATAGCCCGCCTCGTCAACGTGACCGATGTCGCCGAGCGTGCTCCAGCCGGGATGCAGCGGATGGCGTGCGTCGCGCGTCTTGGCTGGATCGTTGAGATACTGGAAATCCCACCCGCCCTCGAAGTAAACGAGCCCATCGATGCCGGACGGCAACTCGCGCCCCTCCTCGTCGCAGATGTGCAGCATACCCCACTCGGCGCGGCCCACCGACCCGGGTCGTTCGAGCCACTCCTCGGGAGTGATGAAGGTCGATCCATTCCCCTCGGAGCCGCCGTAATATTCGTAAATGATCGGGCCGAGCCATTCGATCATCCGCCGCTTGATCTCGACCGGGCACGGCGCCGCGGCGTGGACGATCTTGCGCAGCGAGGAGAGATCGTACCGCACCCGCACCGCATCGGGCAGCGCAAGCAGGCGGACGAACATGGTCGGCACCATCTGCATGAAGGTCACGCGGTACCGCTCGACCAGGCGCAGCGCCTCTTCGGCATCGAAGCGGTCCATGATCACGAGGGTCGCGCCCAGCCGATGCACGACCATGCCGTAAACGAGCGGCGCGGTGTGATAGAGCGGGGCGGGCGACAGGATGACGCTATCTTCGCCAACGCCATACCGCCCCGCGACGCGCTCGCCCAGCATGTGCGGCGCATCGGCCGGCCCGCCGCTCAGCGGCAGGCGAATGCCCTTGGGCCGCCCCGTTGTCCCCGACGAATAAACGAGGTGATAGCCCGCACTCTCGTCATCGATCGGCGTACCCGGCCGTGCGGCGAGCGCCTCCCGCCACGACGCTAGGCCGTCAAGTCCCCCATCGAGATCGAAAAGATACGCCACGTCGGGAATCAGGC
>CAZSMB010000041.1:0-17645 GCA_964607625.1 uncultured Sphingopyxis sp.
GTATCACCTTCACCTTCAACGCGACCAACCTGCTCGGCGCGGCGCTGCGCAATTCCCGCCAGTTCAATGCCGACGGCCAAAGCTATCCGTGGCAGACGCGCTTTCTGGAAAGCGTCTATCGCGTCGGGGTGCGGTTCCGCTTCTGACCCTGCCAGCCATCGCGTGCGGGCGCTCGCCGGTTTGGAGCCGGCGGTCGCCCGCATCGCGACACGGGGTGTCGATGATGCGCCGGCGGCGGGCGGAGATCAGCGCAGGTCGATTTCGAGCATCGCCAGCGTCGCATCGCCCGGATAGTCGCGCGAGGTGAAGCCCAGCGTCCGCTCGACCTCGATCGCCCCTCGGTTCGCGCGGCTTTCTATCGCGCAGAGGCGCGACACGCCGCGTTCGCGAGCCAGGTCGACCGCGTGGCGGAGCAGGCTCCAGCCGATCCCGCGGCCCTTGTGAGAAGGTGCGACAGCAATCGCCACCTCGGCCAGTTCAAAGGCGTCGTCGGCAGCGATCAGCAGGCTCGCGACGAGGGCTCCGTCGCTCCGGTCGAAGGCGAGCAGATGTTCGCGATGACGGTGGTCGACGTTCGTCATGGCGGCAAGCTGGGCGGGCGACAGGTGCGACTGGGCGCTCAGGAAGCGGAATCGCATGTCTTCGGGCGACAGGCCGTCGTAGAAGCGCGCGATCCGGTCGGCATCGCCATCCGAAACCGGCCGCAACGACAGCTCCACGCCATTGCGCGTGACGAGGTGCGTCTCGCCGGCTTCGGAGAGCGAGATATCTAGCAGCTGTTCGGTCATGGCGTATGTCCTGGCTCGGGTTGGTGGAAACGCGGCGGGCGGCGCAGCGACAATGTCCCGCGGATTCGCAGATGCGATGACGATGCGGCCTTCGGCGCCCGCGACGGAGGGCGGCGGCGGGGCGACGATTCGGAGGGGACGGTCATCGCGAAACTCCTTTCGCGCCGATATTAGGGGGTCGGGCCCGCGGCGCATTGCGTAATGTTACGAGGCCGGGTCGACCCGCCTCGCGCGTGAAAGGATCATCGCGGTCCCCAAAACCAGCAGATCGAGCGCGAGCAGCTGGACCGCCCTCGTCGTCAGGGGGAATGGCCAGCCGAAACCGATGGCCAGCGCGACGACGACCGTCGCTGCGCTCGACAGGGCGAGCCAGGGACGCCCCCGCCTGGTGGTTGCGGCGACGACCCCGCGGGCGAAAGCCGCAAAGACCAGGGCCGCCGACAACGCGAGCGCGATCGCGGCATTACCAAGCAGCGGGTTCGCAATCAGCATCGCCGCTGCGGCCAGGTATCCGGCACCGCCCGCGGCCCATCCGACACGCACCGTCCGACGCCGCATTCGTGCCGCTTCGTGAAGCTGGACTATCCCCGCCACCCCGATCATCGAAATGATCCAGAGCACCGCCGCGATCGTGAGCATGAAGGGCCGTGCGGCGAACTGGAGATAGAGGATCAGCACCAGTGCGCCGAGACTGACCGCCAGCGCCCAGACGAGATAGCCATCCTCGTCTTGCGGTTCGCTGTCGTTTGCTGCGAGCGGGGTCATCGGCCATCCTTTGCTTCAATCGGCTGGAGGGCGAGGATAGGCGGCCGGTCGTGTGCCGGCTGTCCGGAAATCTACGGATGCCGGTCGCGCGCCCACGCGCCTATTCGCAAGGCCGATTGTCCATCGCGCCTCTCCACCGTTCCGGGCCCTTTGCCGCATGGACCGATATCCCTAGGGTGTTCGACGCGGGTCGCCGCGCGCTACGACGCCTGCCGCCTGCAGTATTTCTGTCCCCGTCCTCAAGTCGTCATGCTATGACATGGCGAATTCGTGCCGTGGGGCGGTGCGGAACGGGGCGGTTATTTCATGGCGATAATCGATCAATCCTTTTTCGTGCGCGTTGCGGCCGCGACAGCGATTGTTTGTTCGGCGGCGCTCGTTCGCCTGGCCCTCGGGCCCTGGCTGGGGGGCCATGCACCGTTTCTCCTCTTCACGCTGGCGATCCTCGCAGCGGCCGTGGTCGCGGGATCGCGGGCAGCCGCGGTGGCGACCTTTCCCGCGCTCGCTTTCGGTCTCCATTTCGCGGCCCCCCGCGAGCGTGATGCGCTCGAAATCCTGGTCGCCGTCCTGTTTCTGGCGACCGCGGCGGGGATCATCCTGCTTGCGCGGAGCCGCCAGTCGATCCGGCGCCGCGTCACCGACAGCGAAAAGCGGCGCGCGCGGGAAGCGGCGCGGGCTGGCGGGCTGGCGGAGGAACTCAACCTGCTGATCGACGGCGCACAGGGGCATGCGATCTATCTGCTCGATGCCGAAGGCCGGGTCGCGATCTGGAACAATGGCGCGCTTCGCCTCGTCGGCTGGGAGGAGGGCGAGATCCTGGGACGCGACGCATCGGTCTTTTATCCCGCCGACGCGGTCCAGGCCGGCCGGCCCGCCCGGGACCTTGCGCAAGCCGCGCTGCACGGCAAGTTCGAGGCCGAGGACTGGCGGGTTCGCAAGGACGGGTCCGAATTTCTGGCCGACGTCTCGATTACGGCCCTGTATCATCAGGACGGCAATCTGCGCGGCTTCGCGACGGTCGTGTCGGACATCACGGATCGCCGGGCGACCGAGGATGCGTTGCGTTCGCAGGAAAGCCATTTGCGCTCGATCCTGTCGACGGTCCCCGATGCGATGGTCGTCATCGACGATCGCGGCCAGATCCTTTCGTTCAGCGCGGCCGCCGAGCGACTGTTCGGTTATAGCGAGGACCAGCTGCTGGGCGCCAATATCAGCGTCCTGATGCCGTCGCCCGACCGCGAACGTCACGACGGCTATATCCGGCGCTATCTCGAAACCGGCGAAAAGCGGATCATCGGGATCGGGCGCGTGGTTTTCGGTCAGCGCAAGGACGGATCGACCTTTCCGATGGAGCTGTCGATCGGCGAAGCGGTGGGCGAGGCGCATCCGTTGTTCACCGGCTTCATTCGCGACCTGACCGAACGCCAGAAGACCGAAGCGCGGCTGGAATCGCTGCAATCCGAACTCATCCATGTGTCGCGGCTCAGCGCGATGGGGACGATGGCGTCGACATTGGCGCACGAACTCAACCAGCCGCTGACCGCGGTCGCCAATTATGTCGAGGCGATTCGCGATATGCTCGCCGCGCCCGATCCCGACGACATGCCGATGATCCGGGAGGCGCTCGACGACACCGCCAAAGAGGCTTTGCGCGCGGGGCATATCGTCCGGCGACTGCGCGATTTCGTCGCGCGCGGCGAGGTCGAGAAAACGATCGAGAAACTGCCCGCGCTTATCAACGAAGCTGCGGTGCTCGGATTGATGGGGGCGCGCGAACGCGGGGTCGAACCGGTTTTCGACCTGGACCCCTATGCCTCGCCGGTGCTCGTCGACAGGGTCCAGATCCAGCAGGTGTTGATCAACCTGATCCGCAACGCGGTCGAAGCGATGGCCGAAAGTCCCGTGCGGCGGCTGACGGTTTCGAGCCGCCCCGACCAGCCGGGATTCGTGCGGGTCGTCGTCGCCGATACCGGCGCCGGGGTAACGCCCGCGGTCGCCGAGCAGCTTTTTACGGCCTTTGTCAGCACGAAAACCGATGGCATGGGGTTGGGGCTGTCGATCTGTCGGACGATCGTCGAGGCCAACGGCGGACGCATATGGATGCGGCCCGGCGCCCACGGCGGGTCCGAATTTCATTTTACATTGGTCAGCGCCACAGCGGGGGAACGCGATGACGGATAGGAAACTGGTTCATATCGTCGACGACGAGGAGGCGATTCGCCGCTCGGCGAGTTTCATGCTCAAGACATCGGGCTATGCGGTCCAGGCCTGGCCGCACGGTGCAGCCTTTCTGAAGGAGGTGCGGCACGTTCCCGAAGGCTGCATCCTGCTCGATGTCCGTATGCCCGAAATGGACGGGCTGGACGTGCAGCAGGCCCTGCTGGACCGTGGAGTGACGATGCCCGTGATCATCCTGACCGGCCACGCCGACGTGTCGATCGCGGTGCGCGCGATGAAGGCGGGGGCGGTCGATTTCCTCGAAAAGCCTTTTGAAAAGGCCGCGCTGATCGGGGCGATCGAAGCGGCCTTCGACCGGATGGCGGCGTCGGACAGCGCCGCCGCGCGCGCCGCCGAAGCCAATGTCGTGCTGGGCGTCCTCACCCCGCGCGAGCGCGAAGTGCTCGAAGGGCTGGCGCAGGGCCTGCCGAACAAGACGATCGCCTATGACCTTGGCATTTCGCCCCGTACGGTCGAGGTCCACCGCGCGAACCTGATGGCGAAGCTCGACGTGCGCAGCCTTTCGGATGCGCTTCGTCTCGCCTTCGCCGCGGGCTTGGGGAGCGACGATATAGGGACCAATACGTAGCGACCCGTGCGAACGCCTGCCCTTAAGGAAAGGCGCATGTCACAACGGCCCTTTCCCGCATGAGCCGCCGGCTCGCCCCGCGCCCTTCGGTCGACTGTCTGACCGAACGGGAACGCGATGTCGTCGCCGGTCTCGTTCGCGGCCTGACGAACAAACAGATCGGCCAGGAACTGGGGATCAGCCACCGCACCGTCGAAATTCATCGCGGCCGCGCGATGCGCAAATTGGGGACGCCGACCCTCGCTGCGCTTTTGACGACGGTCCTGCCGCAACGCGCCAAACTGCCCTTGCGCGACTGACCACCGCGTCTGGCCTGCGTCATGCAAGCAGGAAGGGCAGCATGGCCAGGCCCGCCGCCACGCTGCCCAACAAGGGCATTGCGCCCAGCCAGCCGCCACGTGACCGTGCGACCGCGATCGGGATTGCGGCCTTGAACAGCGTGTTGGCCATGACCGGCGCCGCGACGACGAATCCGGCGGTGCGCGGGTCCAGCACGCCGCTCGGCAGGCCGCCGATGGTAATGATCGCGGCATCGACGTCGGCGATGCCGGACAGCGCGAGCAACACCGCTATCGCATCCTCGCCAAGCCGGCCCATCAACCAGCGGACGAGCAGCGCCATGGCCATCACCAGCGCGGTCAGTCCGAGCGCTGCCGCGAAGTTGAGCGGGTTGCGCAGGACGGGCGCCGGACTGGGACCCGCGGGGGCGCGGCGGGCAACGATCATCGCCGCGACGGCGGCGGCCACGCTGACGAGAGCCGCAGGCGCGACCAGGGCGGTCAGCGTCCCGAGCGCGACCGGCGCGAGCAGCGTGACGAGGATGACGACCCGCACGAGCATCACCGCCGACGCAGCGGCGATTCCGGCCACCCAGGTGGCGGTGCCCGCCGGCTCGTCGCGCAACCGGGTCGCGAGCGCGGTGGTGACCGCCGTCGACGACACCATTGCGCCGGCCGCCGCCATGACCAGCGTGCCGCGCGTCGCGCCGAACCGCCTCGCCGCGATGTAGCCGGCAAAGGAAAAGCCCGAAACGAGGACGACCACCAGCCACAATTGCCGCGGGTTCCACGCGTCATAGGGGCCGAGCCGCGCATCGGGCAGCAGCGGCAGGATGACGAGCGCGATCAGCGCAAAGCGGGCAATCGCGTCGACCTCGGTTTCGCTCAGGCCGTCGACCCAATGGTGAAGCTGCGGCCGCAGCGTCAGCAACAGCGTTGTGGCGACAGCGACTATGGCCGCGAGCTGGGGTTCGCCGGCGGTCGCAAGAAAGCCGCACGCCAGCGCGACCAGCGCCGCCAGGCTCGCGGTGCCGCTGACCGTGCCATTGCGCCGGGTGGCGCGGAGATAGCCAAGAATGAGCAGGGTGAGCGCCGCGCCGAGCAGCAGGATCGAGACGGTCCGGTCGACCCGCTCCATCGCGCCGGCCAGCCCGCCTGTCAGCGAAATCAGGCCATAGGTGCGGATGCCCGCGAAGCGACTGCCGTCGGCCAGGTGGCGAAGCGTCCAGCCGCGCTGGACCCCGATCAGCACGCCCAGCCCGAGCGCCAGGCCGAGGTCGAGAATGGGTGCCAGCAGCGGGGTGGCCGGTGCAAACATGCCGCCTCCCTTTCGCCAGGCCGTATCGCGAGCGGCGGCGGTCAGCGGCTGCGTCGGCGCGCCGCGACCCGCGCGGCGACTGCGTCGAGCAGGTCGAGCCGCTGCCGTTTCAACGCTTCGAGCCGGTCGTCCGATGCGGCATCGAGTCCGCTTTCGATCCGGTCGATCTCGCGCTCGATCCGGTGATAGCATTCCGACAGTTCGCGGAACTGCGCATCGTCGACTTTCATGTCGTGCAGGATATCCCCGTCGTCGGGGAAAAGGGCGTGAAGGTCGTGGCCGACTTCGCTCATCGTGGTTCCCATCTGTGTCTGGGGGACGGATCCCCGCTGGATTTGCGCCGCTGATGCGGCGGATGGGCGTCGGCGTCGCTACGCAATTCCCCTTATGCCGCACGCATCCCAACGGCTCATACGTACTCTTCCTTACTCACAGTCGCGGCGCGCTTCTCTAGAAGGCGGCGCATGACCCACTCGATCCCTTCCGGCGGCCGCTGCGCCGCGCCCGTACCGACCCTTGCGAGGATGCGATGAGCGACTGCGCATCCTGCGCCGTGCGCAACCGTGCCATCTGTTCGGGGCTCGACCCCGACGAGCTGGCCGAGCTGGGCCAGATGGGCCGTCGCCAACAGATAAAGGCCGGCCATACGCTGCTTTGGGAAGGGGACGACGTTCCGCTCGTGGCCAATGTCCTGCGCGGCGTGCTCAAGCTGGTCGTCGCATCGTCGGCCGGCCGCGAGCAGATCGTCGGAGTCGTCTTTCCCTCCGACTTCATCGGCCGGCCGTTCGGCGAGGAGAGTCCCTACAGCGTGACCGCGATCACCGACGCCGAAGTGTGCATCTACAACCGCAACAGCTTCGACGCCTTTGCCAGCACGCATCCGCACCTGCAGCAAAAGCTGCTCCACCGGACGCTCGACGAGCTCGACCGCGCCCGCTACTGGATGATGCTCCTCGGCCGCAAATCCGCGTCCGAACGCGTCGCGTCGTTCCTGCTCGACATTTCGGACCGTCTCTCGGCCCAGGGCGGAGAGGCGGATGCCGAAGCGTTCGAGCTGCCGTTCGGCCGCCAGCAGATCGCCGATATTCTGGGCCTTACCATCGAAACGACCTGTCGCCAGCTGACGCGGATGCGGTCCGACGGATTGCTCGATCTGCCGTCGCGCCGCACCGTCGTGATCCACGATCGCCGGGCGATGGAACGCATAGCTGGGTAGGCGCACCCGTGCGGCATGGCGTGGCGGCAATCGTGCTGGCGGTCATGCCGGCACCGGCGCTCGCATCCGCGCAGCCGGCGCCAACGCCGCCGACCATTGCTGGCGCGGCGCAATCGCTGAAGCCGGGCGACTATCTGTGGGCGCCGGAGGTGGCGCCGCACGGGCCGCTGCTCCTGATCGTCAGCCTCGCCACCCAGCGCGCGACGCTCTATCGCAACGGCATTCCGATCGCCATCTCGACCGTGTCGACGGGGCGCCCGGGCCATCGCACCCCGACCGGTGTTTTCACCATCCTCCAGCGCGCGGTCGAGCATTATTCGAGCCTCTACGACGACGCCCCGATGCCATATATGCAGCGGCTGACATGGGGCGGGGTCGCGCTGCATGGCGGCAACCTGCCGGGCTATCCCGCCTCGCACGGGTGCATTCGCCTGCCGCACGAGTTCGCGCGGCTGCTCTACGGCGTGACGCACCTCGGGATGACGGTAATCGTGACCGACGCCGCGGCGGTGCCGCATGTCGCCCCGTCGGATCCGATCGCGTGGAGCGAGGCCGGCGTTGACGCGCGCGGCGAGTGGCATCCCGAACGCGCACCGGAAGGACCGGTTTCGGTCGTCATCAGCGGGGCCGACCGGCGAATGGCGGTGCTGCGCAACGGAACGCTGATCGGCGAAGCGCCGGTGACGATCGCGGGTCCGCTGACGGGGACGTCCGTCTTTCTGCTTCGCGGCGACGCGGCCGATCCCGAATCCTGGGTCGAGGTGCGCCTGCCCGCCGCGATCGGTGGCGCGGTGCAGGATCTGCGCGGCCGGATCGCGACCGTGCCCGAATTTCGCGCCGCGGTCCTGTCGATACTCCAGCCCGGTGCAACGGTCGTGGTCACCGCCGATTCGCTCTCTCGAAGTGCCGCCGAACAGCCGCTGCTCGAATCGGACGCGCCCGCGCCGGGCAAGTAGGACGCGGGATGGCGGCGTCGACATCGACGCGCCGGGGTGCGGTCCGCGCTCATCCGTATCATTGCGCATATCGGCTGGCGCCGCCGCTCCCTAGGCCTTTCCTCCAATCCCCATCCGAGGAGGCGGCGATGAAGAATGTCCTTTTGCTGGTCCACGGCGACCGCGGCCAGGAAGCGCGCCTGCAGGCGGCGCTCGATATCGTCCGGGCCATCGACGGTCATCTCGCGTGTATCGACGTCACGCCTTATCCGGTGATCGCCAGCGACGCCTTCCTCGGCTATGCCGACGCAGCGGTCGTGCTCGACGAGCGCGAGAGCGAGGCGCGGAACAAGGCGGCGTTGACCGACCGGCTGCTGCGCGAGGATGTCAGCTGGAGCTGGGCCGACGTCATGGGGGACATGGCCGAATCGGTGCTCGACGCCGCCGATCTTGCCGACCTCATCATCCTCAATCGCGCCCTCGACGGCTATCCGCTTCCCGACATGCGCAGTATCGCAAGCCGCATTGTCGCGCGCAGCAGCGCGGCGGTGCTTGCCGTGCCCGAAACGCTCGAACGCTTTGCCTTCGATCGCGCGCTCGTCGCCTGGGACGGCGGACGCTCGGCCGCGGCGGCGCTGCGAGCGTCGGTCCCGCTGCTCGCGATGGCAAGCGAGGTCGAGCTGTTCATGGTCCGCGAGAGCGACGACGCGATCGATCCCGAGCAGGCCGCCACCTATTTGTCGCGTCACGACATTCATGCCGATGTCCGCATCGTCGATCGCGTCGGCCATCTGCCCGACGTCCTGATCGGACGCGAAGGCGAATCGTGGCGAGCCGATTATGTCGTGATGGGGGCCTATGGCCGCGGACGCCTGCGCGAAACCTTTGGCGGCGTCACCCGGCGCATGCTCCAGGACAGCGCACTGCCGCTGCTCCTGGCGCACTGACGGGGAATCGTTCGCGCCGATGGATGCTCTCCGCCCGGACCGGATGGCGCGCGCCTTCGCCGCGTCGCCCCCGGCCCGCCCCGACACGACCGAAGACGAGGATTTCTTCGCACGGCGAATGGGTCGCCAATCGGGATGTCCGGCGATGTCGAACAGTTCCAGGGGCGCGGTCACGCGGCCCCGCATCCTGATCGTCGAGGACGATCCAGGCGCTCGCCGCTCTCTGCTCCTCTTGTTGAAGGGGCGCGGTTTCGACGTCGCCGCGCATTCGACGATGGCACAGGCACTCGCCGATGCCGCGCTCCATCCGCCCGACTGCCTCGTGACCGACTACCGGCTGAACGACGAGGACGGGATCGACCTGCTCGATACGCTGCGCCGCAGCGGGTGGGGCGGGCCGGCGATCCTGATATCGGCGTTCGCCTCGCCCGGATTGTCGACACGCGCCGACACCGCGGGTTTCACGATGATGTTCGACAAGCCGCTGCGCGAACATGCGCTCGTCGATGCCGTCCGGCGTTTGACGGCAACGGCGGATTAGGGCGCACCTCCGGCTGCGCGTCGCGCCCGCCGTCTATCGATCGGGAGGCGGTGTGCCGGCCTGCTGGCCGATCGCCGCCCTGGCCCAGCGGAGCAGGCCGGCGCGATCCATCAGTCCCGACTGGCGCGCCACCTCGCGACCCCCGGCGACGATGGCGAGCGTCGGGATCGAGCGGATCGCGAACCGTGCGGCGAGGGCTGGCTCGGCCTCGGTATCGACCTTGACGAGCGTCATATGCGGCTCCAGGTCCCGCGCGGCGCCCGCGAAAACGGGAGCCATCGCCTTGCACGGCCCGCACCATTCCGCCCAGAAATCGACCAGGACGGGCAGGGTACCGGTCCGCGTGAGCCGGTCGAACCGGCGCATGTCGACCGCCTGCGGACCGCCGGCGAACAAGGCGGCGTGGCATTTGCCGCAGCGCGGTGCATCGGCCAGGCGCGACCGTGGGACGCGGTTGGCCGCTTCGCATGTCGGGCAGATCAGGATCTCGGGGTCCGCCATGACCGCCAATGTGCCATGATCGCACCCGATCCCCCAAGCAGAAACCGCGTGCGCGGTGCGTCAATATTGATAGCGCAGCGTCAGCGTCACGTTGCGCGGTTCGCCATAGGCAAGCTGGTTGTAGAAGCCGATCTGCGAATAATAGGTCTTGTCGAACAGATTCTCGGCGTTGACCTGCAACGACAGGCCGCCCGGCAATTGATAGCGCGCCATCAGGTTGACGAGCGCATAGGGGCGCACCTCGAGCCGTTCGTCGAGCCCCGTGACCGGGTTGATCGTGTCGGTGTAGCTCAATCCTTCCCAGTTCACCCCGCCGCCGATCGTCAGCCCATCGAGGCCGCCCGCGAAGCGATAGGTGGTGAACAGGCGCAGCAGCTTTTGCGCGAACAGCGTATTGATGCGGTTCCCGTCGGCGTCCTTCGCCTTGAACTGCGTATAATTGGCCGCGACCGACCAGCCGGGCAGGACTTCGCCATTGGCTTCGACTTCGAACCCGGTGCTGCGCGCGCCGGGCGCGGCATAATAGGCCTGGTTGATCGTGCCGGGGACGAGCTGGCCGGGGTCGGCCTGCGCCAGATTGTCCTGCTCGATGCGAAAGACCGACAGCGCGGTGTTCAACCGTCCGCCGAAAAAGCTGCTTTTCAGGCCGGCCTCATAGTTGATGCCGTTGACCGGCGGCAGGAAATCGCCGTTGCGGTCCTGATTGTTCTGCGGCTGGAAAATCTTGGTATAGCTCGCATAGAGCGTCTGTCCCGGCACGATGTCGAGGAGCAGGCCGGCGTAGGGCAGGAATCGGTTGCGGTCGCCGAAGTCGGCCGCCGTGCCATAGGATACGCCGCTGCGGTCCCAACTGCTGAGGCGCCCGCCGGCGATCAGCTTGAGCCCGTCGGTCAGCGACAGGCGTGTCGCGCCGAAATAGCCCCATTGGCGCGTCGTCTGGTCGAGGTCGTGCGACGCGGTTCCGCTCCACACCGGCTCGGGGTAGCTGCCGTCCCAATCGAAGAAGTCGCCCGGCGCCGCGACGGTCGCGAAATCGGCGGCATAGCTGAAGAAATCGAGCGTCTGGCGCGCATAGCTCGTGCCAAGGATCAGGTCATGCTCGCGGCCGAACAGGCGATATTTGCCGTTCAATCGCGCGCCGACGTCGAACTGCCTCAGGTCGCCGCGATAGTTGGCGGGAAAGGTCCCGAGGCCGAGTCCGGTGGACTTGTCGACTTGCCCCGAAAGATAAAGGAGCTGCATGTCGCTCTTGTTGCGCGAATAATTGCCATAGAGCCGCAGCGTCCAGTCGGCACCGAAATCCTGTTCGAGGTTCGCGAACACCGTGCGGTTGGTCGAGGCCCAGCGCGTCCAGTCGGCGCCGATCGTCTTCGATCGCGCCCAGTCGGTGCGCGTCCCGTCGGTGAACCAGACGGGCAGGCCACCCCATTGCGTGCCGCGCGGGCTGTTGTCCTGGTAGCTGATCCCGGCGCTCAGCCGCGTATCGGGGGTCAGGTCGGCATCGACGACGCCATACAGCACCAGCCGCTTGTTGTGGAGCAGGTCGGTAAAGCTGTCGCCTTCCTCATATTTGGCCACGGCGCGGGCGCGCACGGCGCCGTTGGCGCTGAGCGGCGACTGGATGTCGACCATGCCGAATATGGTGTCCCAGCGGCCCCCGGCCGCGGTGACCGTCGCGGCGAACCGGTCGCTGTCGGCATGCTTGCGCACCAGGTTGATCGACGCCGACGGATTGCCGGCGCCCGACAACAGCCCCGTGGCGCCCCGGACGATTTCGACGCGCTCGTACAGCGCGACATCGATTTCGGACTCGCCCGCGCTATAGCCCGCCTCCCAGTTCAGCGGGATGCCGTCGATCTGATAGCTGTCGATTTCGAACCCGCGCGCCGAAAAGCCGTTGCGCGTCGTGTCGAAGGCTTTCGACGAGACGCCGGCGGCATTGTTGACGACGTCGCTCAGCGACCGCAGCCCCTGGTCCTCGAGCCGCTGTGCGGTCATCACCGTGACCGACTGCGGGGTCTCCTGCATCGAAAGGCCGAGGCCGGTCGCCGAATCGAGCTTGTCGTTGGTCGTGTACGATCCGGTGACGACGATATCGTCGTTGGCGTCGTCGCGGGTCGACTGGGCGGCGGCGGGCGCGAGCGCCGCACCGAAACCGGCTGCAAGGGCAAGCGCGGACAGGGCTGGACGAGCGGGATGGAGAAACGACAAGAAAGACCCCCTTCAAGCATGACGGCGATTCGCTATTGCGAATTATTCGCAGCCGCTAGTGCGGGTGATGGCCTATGTCAACAGCGAGCATACAGGATGCGGTGCGGCAAGGCTCGCAGGACGTCGGGCGATCGGTCGGGAGGGGGCGGTGCAACGCTTGAACCTCATCCCCCGCCCGCCGCGCTTCCGCAGCCGCGACGGGGGAATAGGTTGTCTGTGCACAAGAAGAACAATAAGAGAACAAAAGCGCCATGTCAACGCATTTCCGCGCCGCCGAGAAATGCTTAGTATTAAAAGTTTATTGCCGCGCGCGGTTGACGTGAAGGGAAAGCCGATTATCCCGGCGCCTGTTCGGCCTCGACGGGCGCGACGATGGGAGAGAGACATGAGCAACGACCCTGTTTTCGATCTGACCGGGCGCGTCGCGCTGGTGACCGGCGCCTCGTCGGGGCTGGGCGCCGGCTTTGCGAAGGCGCTTGCGGCCGCGGGAGCAAAGGTCGTGCTCGCCGCGCGCCGCGCCGACAAGCTCGCCGAGCAGGTGGCCGGAATCGAGGCGGCGGGCGGGCAGGCCGTCGCGGTGTCGCTCGACGTCACTGACGAAGCCTCGACCAAGGCCGCCTATGACGCCGCCGAGGCCGCCTTCGGCATCGTCGATACGATCGTCGCGAATGCCGGCGTCGCGACCGAAAAGGTCGCGCTGGGGCTCAGCGTCGACGACGTCGACGGCCTGCTCGCCGCCAATGTCCGCGGCGTGTTCCTGACCGTGACCGAAGGCGCGCGCCGTCTCGAAGCCGCCGGCAGCCGCGAGCGCCAGCAGGGCCGCATCGTGATCATCGGATCGATCACCGCCGAAAAGATTTTTCCCGCGACCTCGGTCTACGGCGCGACGAAGGCGGCGGTGCGCCACATGGGCAAGGCGCTCGCGCGCGAATGGGCGCGGCGCGGGATCAATGTGAACGTCATCCAGCCGGGCTATTTCGAATCCGAAATGACCGCCGACCTGTTCAACAGCGAGGCGGGCAGGAAATTCGTCGCGACCTTCCCGCGCCAGCGGCTGCGCCCACCGAGCGACCTCCACGCGCCGTTGCTCTTCTTGTGCTCGGACGCCTCGCTCGGCGTCACCGGCAGCGTGATCACCGTCGACGACGGGCAGACGCTGTGAGCGGCGAACTGCTGATCGAGGCGCGCGGCGCGGTCGAGATCGCGACGCTCAACCGGCCCGAACGATTGAATGCGCTCAGCGAAAGCCTGGTCGACGAACTCAATGCCTATTTCGGCGGCCTCGCCGACCGCAAGGCGGTGCGCGTCGTCGTCCTGCGCGGCGCCGGGCGCGGTTTCTGCGCCGGGCTCGATATTCAGGAGGATCGTGCGACCGACGAAACGCCGGTACTGCGGACGCTCCGGACCCAGACGCGCATCGGCAACATCTATCGCAAGATGCGCGCCTGTCCCCAGCCGATCATCGCGCTCGGCCACGGCGCCGCGGCGGGCGGCGGGTTGTCGCTGCTGCTCGCCTCCGACGTGCGCTATGCCGCGCCCGATTTCCGCTGCAACGCCGCTTATATCCGCATCGGGCTCGGCGGCTGCGACATGGCGTCGAGCTATTTCCTGCCGCGCCTCGTCGGCGCCAGCCTCGCGTCCGAAATGATCCTGACCGGCCGCTTCATCGACGCGCAGCGGGCGCTGTCGGCGGGTCTGGTCAGCGAGATAGTCGATGCCGACGAGCTGCTCGACCGCGGCCTCGCGCTCGCCGACGAGATGCTGTCGACCAGCCCGTGGGGCCTGCGCCTGTCGAAACAGGCGCTCAACCTCAACATCGACGCGCAGAGCCTCGACGCGGCGATGGCGATCGAGGACCGCCAGCAGGTGATCCTCTCGGCAACCGAGGACCATAAGGAAGCCCTCGCGGCCTTCCTCGCCAAACGCCCGCCCGAGTACCGCGAACGATAGAAAATTGTCCGCCCGATTGCCTTTGCGAAATATATTGGCATAATTGCTGCCAATATATTAGATAGCAGGGGAGGGGGCGATGGCCGCACGCTTTTCGACTGGGGGGTCGATGCCGCCAGGCGGCATTTTGAAGCGAACGGTCGTCATCGCAACATGCGCTTCGCTTGCCGTGACGCCGCTTTTTGCGGCTCCGGCGGCGGCCCCCGCCTTTTCGTCCGTCGCGAAACCCGGCGCGGCGCATCATCCGAACATCGTGATCCTGCTCGCCGACGATTGGGGGTTTACCGACGTCGGGGCCTTTGGCGCGCGCTATGCGACGCCGAACATCGATGCGCTGGCGAAGGTCGGCGTGCGCTTTTCCAACTTCCACGTGTCGGGATCGTGCTCGCCGACGCGCGCGATGCTCCAGACCGGGGTGATGAACCACCGCAACGGACTCGGCAACATGCCCGAGACGATCCCGCCCGAACATGTCGGCAAGCCGGGGTATGACACCGTCCTCAACCACCGCGTCGTGACGATCGGCGACATGGCGCGTGCTGCGGGCTATCGCACCTACCTCACCGGCAAGTGGCATCTGGGAAAGGATCGGGCGCGGCTTCCCGGCGCGCGCGGCTACGATCGCGCCTTCAGCCTCGCCGATGCCGGCGCCGACAATTTCGACCAGCGCCCGATTGAGGGCATGTACGACAAGGCGAACTGGTTCGAGGACGGCAAGCCCGCGAACCTGCCCAAGGACTATTATTCGTCGCGCTTCGTCGTGCAGAAAATGATCGACTATATCGACAGCGGCGCGGCGAGCGGCAAACCGTTCCTCGCCTCAGTCAATTTCCTCGCCAATCACATCCCGGTACAGGCGCCCGACAGCGATATCGCGCGCTACGCCGCCGATTATCGCGACGGCTGGACCGCGCTGCGCGCCGCGCGGGCCAAGCGCGCCGCCGCGCTGGGTATCGTGCCGGAGAAGCTGCCGATGGTGACGATGGCGACGACCCCCGACTGGGCGAAGCTCGACGCCGGCGAGCGCAAGGCGGCGGTGCGCGTCATGCAAGCCTATGCCGGCATGGCGACCGCGATGGACCGCGAGATCGGCCGCCTCGTCGCGCACCTCAAGGCGGCGGGGCAATATGACGACACGGTCTTCGTCTTCCTGTCCGACAACGGGCCCGAACCGACCAATCCGTACAGCAGCCTGCGCAACCGCATCTTTCTCGGGATGGAATATGACACCTCGACCGCCAATATCGGCCGCCGTAACAGCCTGAGCGCGATTGGGCCTGGCTGGGCGAGCGCGGCGGCGGCGCCGCTCTCCGGTTACAAGTTCAGTGCGGCCGAAGGGGGCCTGCGCGTCCCCCTGATCGTCGCCTGGCCGGGCAATGCCCGCATCCGCGCCGGGGTGATCAACAACGGCTTCGCACACGTCACCGACATCGTCCCGACGCTCGCCGAACTCGCGGGCCTGCCGCTGCCCGATGGGCGCTGGAACGGTCGGGCCGTCGAACCGGTGACGGGGCGCAGCCTCGTCCCGATGCTCGAGGGCCGGCCGGGGAGTGTCCACGGCGACACGCCGCTCGGCTATGAACTTTCGGGCAACGCCGCCCTGTTTCGCGGGCGTTACAAGCTGGTGCGCAACCTGCCGCCGACCGGCGATGGCCGCTGGCGCCTGTTCGACATCGCGTCCGACCCCGGCGAAACGCGCGACCTGTCACGCGACATGCCCGACCGGTTCGCCGCGATGCAGGCCGATTACCGCGCCTATGCAAAGGCGAACGGCGTGCTCGACATGCCGCCCGGCTATACTGCGGACAAACAGATCAACGCCTATGCGTGGGAACATCAGGGCAAGAAGCGCGCAATCCGGCTCGGCGCGGCGGCGGGCGGGGTGCTGATGCTGCTCGTCGCGCTCGCCTGGACGTGGCGCCGTCGCCGCAAGGCGCGCTAGACCTGCCCCTCGGGCATCGCCGCGACCAGCGCCGCGACGATGTGCGCGGTTACCGCACCGGCATCCTCGGCGGTCAACTCCTGGTCGTGGCGCAACGTCCGCCACGTCTGAAAGGACAGCGCGACGATCAGCGCCTCGACCCGCGTTCGGTCGGTCCGCACCGCATCGGGCAGCAGGCGCAGGATCAACTCGCGTTCCAGCCGCACGACCCGCGCATATTCGGCGGTCAGGAAGACCGATTGATACCGCTTTATGTTTGCGGCGAGCCGAAAGGGCAGCATCGTTTCGAACACGCGCACCCGGCGCCGCGTCAGGTCGCGCAGGTTCTCGCGCCAGTCGGGGCTTTCATAGGGCGCGGCGACGATCGGCATGACCCGCTCGGCGATGGTCGCCGAAATCTCGGCATACAGCGAATCCATGTCGTCGAAATGGCGAAAGACGGTGCGCAGCCCCACGCCGGCCTCGTCGGCGACGCGCGCCGCACTGGGCATCAGGTCGCCGGCTTCGATCAGTTCGAGCATGGCGGCGACGATCCGCCGCCGGCTCGACCGGCTGCGCGCGCGGCGTCCGTCGCTCTCCGCCGCCTGTCTGTCGGTCTTCGATGCCATCGCTCTCCGCTGGCCCAGCGGGCCGGTCAGGTCAATGGCCCGCATTCATAACGCTTGCGGGCCCACGCATATAATGACACATATAGTGTCATAAGTTTTCGGCGCAATCGCGCGGATGGGGTGGGGATGGACGACAGGGGCCTCTATATCGCGGCGACATGGGCGGCTGCGCTGCTCCTGTGGACGCTGTTTCGTCTTTACTACGACGGGTTGCGCCGTCCTCTGCGCGCGGAGGAGGTCGATGCTTTCCTCGCGTCGCTCGGCGACCGGATGGATGAAACGGGTAACGACGCCGCGCGCCTGCGCACCTTTCTGGAAGCCGACGACGGGCGCGAATTCGTGATGCTCAACCTCGTCCGCACGCGTCCGGGCCTGATCACCGATCCCGCGAGCGGCGAAACGCTGGGCGGTGCCGAATGGCTGACCCGCTATTCGCGGCCATTCGTGCGCGCCCTTGTCCGCCGTGGTGGACATCCGGTCTTCGTCGGGCGCAAGGTCGGCGGCTACGTCGATGCCTGGAACACCCCGGCCGATCCCGGCTGGTCGCTCTTCGGCGCGATGCGCTATCGCAGCCGCCGCGACTTGGTCCGCCTGGCGAGCGACCCGGCGTTCCGGGCGGCGCATCCGGCCAAGCGTCTGGGTATAGAGACGACTTTCAGCTTTCCGTCGCGGCGCGAATTCGGTTTTCATGCCAGCCCGCGCACGACCGCCGGCCTGCTGCTCGCGCTGCTCGCCGCGTTCGGCCACATTGCGATATTGACGTTCGGGTGAGGGGGAGAGGTGCGGTGAAAAAGCGGTGGATCGCGCTTGGTGCCGGCGTTTTGATCGCGGCCGGCGGG
>CAZSMB010000041.1:17745-20087 GCA_964607625.1 uncultured Sphingopyxis sp.
GGTGAAAAAGCGGTGGATCGCGCTTGGTGCCGGCGTTTTGATCGCGGCCGGCGGGTATCAGGCATTTCAGGCGAACAAATACCGGTTGCCGGGCCTGATCCAGGATTGGCGCAGCCCCGTGCAGGCGAACCGCCCGGTGACGTGGCAGCAGGGCCCCGCACAGGCGCCGGAGGGCAAGCGTCCGCCGAACATCATCCTGATCGTCGCCGACGACCTGGGCTGGAACGACATCAGCCTGAACGGCGGCGGCGTCGCGGGCGGGATCGTCCAGACGCCGAACATCGACGCGCTCGCGCGCGGCGGGGTGAATTTCACCACCGCCTATGCCGCCAACGCGACCTGCTCGCCGTCGCGCGCGGCGATGATGACGGGACGCTATCCGACGCGTTTCGGCTTCGAATTCACGGCCGTTCCCGTCCAGTTCGCCGAAAATCTGACGCATGGCAGCGGCATCGGTCCGCTCAAACCCGTGTTCCACAAGGAACTGATTACCGACGATATCCCGGATTATCCCGACATGGGCGTGCCGCCCGGCGAGGTAACTATCGCCGAAGCGGTCAAGGCGGCGGGCTATCACACGATCCACATCGGCAAATGGCATCTGGGCGAAGCGCCGCGCCTTCAGCCGCAGGCGCAGGGGTTCGACGAAAGCCTGGCGGTGCTGGCCGGCGGCGCGAAATATCTGTCCGACGACGATCCCGACACGGTCAATGCGAAGCTGCCGTGGGACCCGATCGACCGTTTCATCTGGGCCAATCTGCGTCATGCGGTGACCTTCAACGGCAGCGCGCGCTTCCATCCCAAGGGGCATATGACCGACTATTTCGCCGATCAGGCGATCCGGGCAATCGACGCGAACCGGAACCGGCCCTTCTTCATGTATCTGGCGTTCAACGCGCCGCACACGCCGTTGCAGGCCACGAAAGAGGATTATGCAAGGCTGCCGCAGATCAAGGATCGCAAGACGCGCGTCTATGGCGCGATGATCGCGCAGCTCGACCGGCGGATCGGCGACGTGATGGCCGAACTCAAGCGCACCGGACTGGACGACAATACGCTCGTCATCTTCACCAGCGATAATGGCGGGGCATGGTACAATGGCATACCGAACCTCAACGCGCCGTATCGCGGCTGGAAAGCGACCTTTTTCGAAGGGGGGATCCGGACGCCCTTCTTCATGCGCTGGCCGGGTCATATCGCGCCGGGCTCGACCCGTGGCGACACGACCGGACATATCGATATCTTCGCGACCGTCGCGGCGGCGGCGGGGGCCAAACTGCCCACCGACCGCGTGATGGACAGCCAGGACATATTGGCCGGTCCGGCGACCCGCGACGCGCTCTACTGGCGCTCGGGCGATTATCGGGCCGTGCGTGCCGGCGACTGGAAATTGCAGGTGACGAAGCGCCCCGAAAAGGCCCGCCTCTACAATCTCGCCGTCGACCCGACCGAGCAGCACGATGTCTCGGCGCAGCAGCCTCAGCGGGTCGCGGCGCTTCGCGCCATGATCGACGCGCAGAACAGGGGCATGGCAAAGCCGATCTGGCCCGGCCTGTTCGAAGGCCCGATCCGCATCGACGTCCCCCTCAATACCCCGTGGAAGGACGGGCAGGACTATATCTACTGGACCAACTAGGCGGGGTGCTCCGCCAAGCGGGGCGGGGCGATTCAGCCCCTGAGCGCCGCCGCTTCGCGTGCGAGCGCCTCGACCCGCGCGGGGTCGAGCGGTCCGGACGGCACGACCCAGCTTCCCCCGACGCACAGCACCGGCGCCAGCGCGAGCCATTCGGGGGCGGTTGCGGCGCTGATCCCGCCGGTCGGACAGAAATTGACGCCACCGAACGGCCCCGCCAGCGCCTTCAGTGCCGGTACGCCGCCGCTGGTCGCGGCGGGAAAGAATTTGAAGCTGTCGAGCCCGAGGTCGAGCCCGGCCATGATCGTAGAGGCGTTGGCGACGCCGGGCAGGAAGGGGATGCCCGCGGCGACCGCGGCTTCCCCCAGACTGTCGGTCAGGCCGGGCGACACGATGAATTCGGAACCCGCATCGATCGCGTCGTCCAGCATCTTCGCGTTCAGGACCGTGCCCGCGCCGACGACGGCGCCCGGCACCGCCTTCATCGCCTTGATCGCGTCGAGCGCGGCCGGGGTGCGCAGCGTCACTTCGAGCACGGGCAGGCCGCCGGCGACAAGCGCCTCGGCCATCGGCACCGCATCCTCGACCCGGTCGATCACGATGACCGGGATGACCGGGGCCATGCGCATGATCTGTTCGATACCGCTGTCGGACATTCTGTTTTACCTTCCTGGTCGTCCCGGCAAAGCCCGGGGTCTCATCGTTGCGT
>CAZSMB010000042.1:0-6312 GCA_964607625.1 uncultured Sphingopyxis sp.
CGTCGCCGTCGGTGGTGGCAAAGCTGTTCGCAGCTTCCCACGCCGCCTGCCAGCGGGCATCGGCAGCCAGGGCGCCAAAGCGCGTTTCGCGGGTCATTCGTCCGTTACCCCGTTGTGTATCCTGCATATATCGTCATCCCGGCGAAAGCCGGGATCTCGACCCGGGCGTCAAGAGGCACCGGAGAGATCCCGGCTTGCGCCGGGATGACGAGACTAGTGACTTAACCTTCGATCGCGCCGCGGCGCAGATCGCGGGCGCGGGTGAGGATGATTTCCTCGAGCTTCTGCACCGTCGCCGCCTGGACCGGCGCATCGACCCAGGTGCCACCCTGCGCGACCTGGCGCGATGCGGCAACCCGCAGCGCGTCCGCCCGAAGGTCCTGGTCGAGGATCGACACGGTGACCTTCATCCGCTCGTTCGGGTTCTGCGGATTCGCATACCAGTCGGTGATGATGACCCCGCCCGACGAATCGGCCTGAAGCAGCGGCATGAACGAGAGCGAATCGAGCGAGGCGCGCCACAGATAGCTGTTCACGCCGATCGTCGTCACCTGCGATGCAGCGAGGTCCGCCTTGGGCCGTTCCTTGCCGCCGCAGGCCGAAAGGCCGAGCGCCGCGACGCCAAGCAGCGCGAGCGTGGCCGGACGGCGACCGAGCGGGACGAGGAAGCGAAGCTGGGACATTCCGAATACCTTATTCTGGGCACGCAACCGGGCCGCATTGCTGAGAATTGGCAGCGTCTCTATCGCGCTTGCCGTCGCCCGGCAAGCGCGGCAATTCGCGGCCCGGCGCGGTTCAGCTTCGAGTCAGGCACCCGGTTTCGGCCGCCAGGCGGCAAGGCCCGGCGAATAAAATGTCGGCCGATCCGCGCGCAAACTGTGATTATTGCGCAACAATGCGCGCCAAATCTCGACCATCCGGGGCAGCAGCGACCGAATCACTGGAATTATCCGACAAGAGCGCCTATCTGAAGAGGGACTGGGGTTGGAGTCGCAGAATCATGGCGCGTACGCCGCGACATTTTTGGAAGGGAAGCATCGTCGTTCTGGCGGCGATGTCGCTCGCCCTGCCTCCGGCGCTCGCGGCGATGACCCGCGGCGACACCGTTCGCGACCTGACGCTTTCCGAAACCTTGCTGGGCCAGTTCACCCCCGCTTCGGGCGACCCGCGCCTGATCGCGCGCTATGGCAAGGTATCCGAAGAAGCGCGCCGCAATTTCAGCTTCACCCCTGCGGTAACCGAAGAGGCGCGCAAGAATCGCGCGATCACCGTCGTTATCCGCAAGCGCGAGGATATGGCCTCGAGCGCCGCGCGCACCGCCGCGCTGGCGAAGGGCCGCACCGCCCCGGTCGCGATCGCACCGATCGCTTATGACCTTGGCGCGTCGGTGGGCTTCGAGAAATTCGTGACGCCGCAACTTCCGCGCGGCACCGACCTGCGCAACCTGCCCGTCGCCAAGGCGCCCGAGCAGGAAGAAAAGAAATCGCGCTTTGCGACGCGGATGATCAATCATCCCGGCGACCCGGCCGGCGCGACCGATCGCATCACCGCACCGGGCAATGCCCCGTCGGTCGACGTGATGAGCAGCTATCGCATCACCCGCAACATCGATGTCACCGCGGGCGTGCGTTACAAGGCCGACGACCGGCTCGAACCGCTGACCGATTCGCGCAAGGACAGCCAGGCTGTTTACGTCGGGACTCAGTTCCGCTTCTGACGCCGGCGCCGTTTCGCCGCCGCTTCCTCTCCCCATGCATCGATCGCCGCCCAGCCAGGGCTGAGGCCGCTGCCCTTTGACGCCCGCCGCAGCGCGCGCGCGCGCCGGGCGGTCATGCCGCCAAGCGCAACGGGATACCCCCCCGCCCGCCGCGCGAGGCGCAGCCATGCAGCGGTGGCGAGTGCCGGCGCGCCGGGGTGCGACCGCGTCGGATGCAGGGGCGAGACGAAGACAATCGGCGCGCCGAGCCGACGCGCGCGCCGGGCCTCGGCCGCATCGTGGACGGGCATGGCGAAGGGCAGGCCGAGCGCGCGCGCCTGTCCCGCACGGCGCCCGAGCGACTGACGCAGATGCACCCCGTCGGCGCCCCAGCGCCGGGCGATGTCGGGCGTGTCGGCGAGCAGCAGCACATGACCACGCACTGCGGCGATCCGTGCGAGCCGGCGGCACAGCCGCCAGCGCGCCGCGGGCGCGAGCCGATCGTGACGCAGCACGATGCCGCTGCCGGGCGGCAGCAGCGCCGCGAGCCGTTCGACCGGCAGCGGCGCGCGCTCGTCGCTGAAAAGCCAATGCCGCGGCACCGAGAGGGGGTGGAATCGATCCATCGCCCTTTCTATAGGCGCCAGCGAAGCGCGCGCAACGGACGCGCCGGACAGGAGGCGAGATGAGCGAAGCGGCAGAGCGGTTGGCCGAAGTCAGGGAAGCGATCGCCCGTGCGGCGAAGCGGGCGCAGCGGCGCGCCGACGACATCTGCCTGATCGCGGTGTCGAAAACCCACGATGCCGAAGCCATCAAGCCGCTGATCGCCGCCGGACAGCGGCATTTCGGCGAAAATCGCGTTCAGGAAGCGGCGGCGAAATGGCCCGAACTGCGCGAGGAAACGCCCGACATCGTCCTGCACCTGATCGGCCAGCTGCAATCGAACAAGGCCGACGACGCGGTCGTCCTGTTCGACGTCATCCATTCGGTCGATCGCTCGTCGCTGGTCAAGGCGCTGGCCCGGGCGTGCGAAAAGGCGGGGCGGCAACCGCGCCTGTTCGTGCAGGTCAATGTCGGCGACGAGGAGCAGAAGGGCGGCTGTGCCGTCGCCGAGCTTCCCGCCCTGCTGGCCGAAGCGACGGATGCGGGACTGACGATCGAAGGATTGATGGCGATCCCGCCCGCCGACACCGAACCCGCCCCCTATTTCGCGCTGCTCGACGAACTGGCCGAGCGCCACGGCCTGCCGCTGCGTTCGATGGGAATGAGCGGCGATTTCGAGACCGCGGTGATGCTGGGCGCGACCCATGTCCGCGTCGGCACCGCGCTGTTCGGGGCGCGCTAGAGCCAGCCGATCCGCTTGAAGCGCCAGTAAAGCAGCGCGCAGACGCCGGCCATCAGGCCGAGCGCCAGCGGGTAGCCCAGGCGCCAGCCGAGTTCGGGCATGAAGCGGAAATTCATGCCATAGATCCCCGCGATCGCCGTCGGCACCGCCAGGATCGCCGCCCAGGCCGCGAGCTGGCGCGTGATCACGCCTTGGCGTTGCTGTTCGAGCAGGCCGTTGGTTTCGACCACCCCGGCGGCAATGTCCCGCAGCCCCGACAGGCGGAATTCGGCGCGCTGCACATGGTCCCAGATGTCGCGGAAGAACGGCCGCACCGGATCGTCGATGCACGGCAACGGCGTCGTCGCGAGTTTGTAGGTGACATCCTTCATCAGCCCGACGAGCCGCTGAAACCGGATGATTTCATGCCGCTGGGCGTAAAGGTGGCGGATCGCCCCGGCATCGAGCGGCGTGTCCATCACGCTGTCCTCGACCAGCAGCATCTTGTCCTCGATCGCGTCGATCACCGGGAAATAGCCGTCGACGATGAAGTCGAGGATCGCGTGGAGCACATAATCCGGCCCGTGACCGAGCAGCGCGGGGCTCGCCTCCAGCCGGGCGCGCACGTCGGCATGGCCGCGCGCCGAGCCGTGGCGGACCGATACGACGAAATGGCGCCCGACGAAAAAGGCGGTCTCGCCCGGCTGGATCGTGTCGCCGTCGAGATTGGCGGTGCGCGCGATCACGAACAGCTGGTCGCCATAGACCTCGGCCTTGGGAAGCTGGTTCGCTTTCAGCGCGTCCTCGACCGCGAGCGGGTGAAGGCCGAAGCGCTGCGCGACGCGCTCCAGCTCCCCCTCGGTGGGTTCGTAGAGGCCGAGCCAGAAAAATTCGCCGGCGCCGCAGTCGGCGGGGATCGCTTCGTCGGGGCCGAGGTCGCGGACGAGCTTTCCCTGGTCGTAGAGGCGAGCGGCCATGATCGGCATCGGCGGCATCCTGTTGGTTTTGCGCGAGCATAGGCGCGCGCGATACGCCGCGCTAGAGCGTCATCCGGTAGACGAGGAAGCCCGAGCGTTCGGCAATCGCGTCATAAAGGCGGCGCGCGGTATGGTTGGTTTCGTGCGTCTGCCAATAGACACGCGCCGCGCCCGCGAGGCGCGCCTCCTCTGCCACCCGCGCAATCAGGGTCGACGCGATGCCGCGGCCGCGCGCGCTTTCGGCGGTAAACAGGTCCTGCAGATAACAGACGTCGGCGATCGAGGTCGTGCTGCGGTGATAGAGATAATGGACGAGTCCGACGAGTTCGTCGCCCGACTCCGCGACGAGCGCGTGCACCGGCTGGTCGGGATCGAAAAAGCGCACCCATGTCGCCGATGTGACGTCGGATGGGAGCGCGGTGGTACCGCTCCGGCCATAAAATTCGTTATAGCCCTGCCACAGCGGCAGCCAGCGATCGAAATCGCCCTGCACCGGCGGTCGGATATGGAGTGCGTCGATCATCGCCGAGCGCTACGCGCTCGCGCGTCGCCTGTCGACGGCCGATCAGGCCGCAAAGGCGCGCTGAAGATCGAGCCCGCTGGGCTGCTGGAAGGGGCGCAGGCCGAATTCGGGCAGGATCGCGAGCATATGGTCGAAAAGATCCGACTGAATATCCTCATAGGCGGTCCAGGCGGTCGTGCTCGTGAAGCAATAGATTTCGATCGGCAGGCCCTGGGGAGTGGGATCGAGCTGGCGCACCATCAACGTCATGCCTTGCGCGACCTGCGCATGCGCGCGCAGATATTCGACCATATAGGCGCGGAAGGTCCCGATATTGGTCACATTCCGTTCGTTGATCGGATCGCGCCCCGCCTTTTCGAGCGCCGCATTCCATTCGCCGAGTTCTTCCTGCTTGCGGCCGAGATAGGCGTCGAGAAGCTGGAAGCGGCGCAGTTTCTGCTTTTCGTCGGCGGTGAGGAAGCGAACGCCGTTCTGGTCGAGAAACAGCGAACGCTTGATCCGCCGTCCGCCCGATTCGGACATGCCGCGCCAGTTCTTGAAACTTTCCGAGATCAGCCGGTGGGTCGGGATGGTGCTGATGGTCTTGTCCCAATTCTGCACCTTGATCGTGTGGAGCGCGATATCGATCACGTCGCCATCGGCGCCGAGGGCGGGCATTTCGATCCAGTCGCCGACGCGGATCATATCGTTCGATGTGAGCTGGACCGAGGCGACGAGCGACAGGATCGTGTCCTTGAACACCAGCAACAGCACCGCCGCCATCGCGCCCAGCCCCGAAAGCAGCAGCAACGGCGACTGGTCCATCAGCGCCGCAACGATCAGGATCGCCGCGCCCGCATAGAGGACGATCTTCAACAGCTGGATATAACCCTTGATCGGGCGGCTCGCCGCGTCGGGGCGATGTTCGTAGATTTCGTTGCCGAGACCGAGCGCCTTGCTGATCGCCATCGCCACGAACAGGATGATCGACGCCGCGACGACATTGCTGACCAGCGTGACGACCGCCGACGGCAGATTGGGAACAAGGACGATTCCCGACGAGATGATCAGCGCCGGCACGATATTGGCGAGCCGCGACGCGACCGGAAGCGGAGTCAGGTCGTCGTGCGGCAGCCAGCGCGTGACGATGCGCAGCACGATATGCTTGACGATGAAATTGGCGATCCACGACGCCATGCCGAGCAGCGCGAGCCCGAGCAAGGTTTCGGCCCACGGCGGCAAATGACCGAGAAAGGGAATCGCATCGGCGAGATCGAGGCTTTGGGTCGTGATCTGGCGCATGGCGGCGTTCCCGCGCGCGGCGCGGGCCTGTCTCCTCTTGGCTATCGGCAACGCGCGCTAGGTGGCAACGGGCGCCCCCGATGTCAAATTGCCGCTATGGTTCGGAGCGCCCCTGCCCCTCGCGATCGCCCTTGTAATGCCGGCCGACGGGAAAGGGCGGCAACCAGGCTTCCCGGCGGACGGTCCAGCTTTCATAGGTGGGGACAAATCGATCGGGGGCATCGAGCGCGCCGAGATTCACCTCGACCTCGTCATCGCTGCGCCCGAACAGCGACGAGCCGCAGCGCGGGCAGAAATGCCGTCCCTGATAGGAATGCGTTTCGCCCGCGACCGTCACCGCATCCGCGGGGAAGATCGCCGAGGCGTGAAAGAGCGCGCCATGATGCTTGCGGCAGTCGAGGCAATGGCAGAGCCCGACGCGATAGGGTGTCCCCCGCGCCTCGAACCGCACGTCGCGGCATTGGCAGCCGCCGCCATATCTCTGCATGTCCGGTTCCTTTCGGTGCTGCCG
>CAZSMB010000042.1:6412-19964 GCA_964607625.1 uncultured Sphingopyxis sp.
ACGCGCAATTCGGCGCCCGGCGCCCCGCGGACCGTGACCACCCCGCTGACCGCATAGCCGCCCAGATCGACGACCTGCCCGCTGAGGCGCCGCGCGCCGGTCGCGGGGTCGAGCGCCACTTCGCCCCCCATCGCACCGACCGCCATGCGGCTGAAATCGAGTTGCGTCTCGATTTCGACATGCAGCGGGGTTTCGCGTTCGCTCGCGCGAGCGGCGGTGATGCCATCGCCATCCGTCGCGCACAACAGGCATTGCGCCCCGGCGCCCGAAGGCGCCGCAGCGGCCAGAAACAGGGCAAGAGGCAGCCGCAGGGTCACGCTTTCATCCTAGCCCCTGCATGGTTAATCGCGCGTAAAGCGGACAGGGGCGAAGAAGGGGCGCCCCCTTGCGATGCACCGGCGCGGTGACGATATTGCAGGCACGAACGGCCGCGCATCAGCCCGGCCCCCCCGGCAAGGAGACCACCGCCATGACCGACCCCAAGAGCGATGCGGCCCTCGACCCGATGGCCTTTCACGTGCTGCGCGAAGGCGGGACCGAGCGCGCGTTCACCGGCAAATATACCGATCACAAAGGCGACGGCATGTATCGCTGCGCCGGATGCGGCGCGCCCCTGTTCGACAGCCGAACCAAATATGACAGCGGTTCGGGCTGGCCCAGCTATACCGCGCCCGCGAGCGACGCCGCGGTGAGCGAGTATCGCGACGCGAGCCACGGTATGATCCGTACCGAAGTGCGCTGCGCGAAATGCGAAGGCCACCTTGGCCATGTCTTTCCCGATGGCCCCGGCCCGGAGGGGCTGCGCTATTGCATCAACAGCGCGGCGCTTGACTTCGCCGAGCGCGGACGGGAAGAGGCGGACACGAACGAAGGCTGATCCTCGGCCTTTCGGGGGCCGACCAGCACCGGGGCAGAGCGAGAGAAGGAATTTGGGCTTTGCCCCGTAAGCAGGCATCTTCGGGTAAATCGTCATCGGGCAAAAAGGGCGGGAGCGAACCATCGCGCGTGCGGCTGTGGCTGCGCCGCCTGCTCCGCTGGGGGCTCGGGCTCGCACTGACCGGCGCGGTCGCGCTCGCGGTCGCGGTCGGCATTGCGGTGCAGCGCATCCCGAGCTTCGAGGCGCTCAAGAAATCACCAGCGGGCCAGACGATCCGCATCCACGCCGCCGACGGCACGATCTTCCTGTCGCTCGGCCCCAATTACGGACGCTGGCTGACGCTGCGCGAAACGCCGGAGGTCATGCAGGATGCGATGATCGCGGTCGAGGACCGGCGCTTTCGCTATCATCCCGGCGTCGATCCGGTGGGCATGACGCGCGCGGCGATCTTTGCGGTCGAACATTATGGCACCGGGCGGCGCATGCAGGGCGCCTCGACGATCACCCAGCAGCTCGCGCGCAACGTCTTTCTGTCGAACAGCTATACCTGGTCGCGCAAGCTGCGCGAGGCGGTGCTGGCGCTCGCGCTCGAATGGAAATTTTCGAAGGACGAGATCCTCGAGCTTTACCTGAACAAGGTCTATTTCGGCGGCGGCAGCTATGGCATCGACGCGGCTTCGCGCCGCTTTTTCGGGCATAGCGCGACCGAGATGTCGCTGTCCGAAGCGGCGGTCGTCGCGGGGCTGGTCAAGGCCCCGTCGCGCTATTCGCCGACCGCCGACGCGCAGGCGGCGCTCGGCCGCGCCGGGGTGGTCCTGAACACGATGGTCGATGCGGGGTTCATCACCCGTTCGCAGGCCGACAGCGCCAAGCCCGCCGACGTCGAACTTGCCTCCGAAACCGGACAGAACAGCGCGCGCTATTTCACCGACTGGGCGCTGCCGCAGCTCGACATGCTGATCGACGAAGGCAACGAACCGCTCGACGTCTACACGACGATCGACCTCGGCATGCAGCGCGCCGCGACCGCGGCGATCCAGGCCGACGTTCCGGGCGGCGCGCAAGGCGCGCTGGTCGCGCTCGACCGCGACGGCGCGGTGCGCGCGATGGTCGGCGGCACCGATTATGTCGCGTCCAACTATAACCGCGCGACGCAGGCCGTCCGGCAGCCGGGGTCGGCGTGGAAATTATTCGTCTATATGGCGGCGCTGGAAGCGGGGTATAAGGTCGACGATCAGGTGGTCGACGAGCCGGTGACGATCAACGGCTGGAGCCCGCGCAACTCGTCCGGTCGTTTTGCGGGCGCGATGAGCCTGCGCACCGCCTTTGCCTATTCGGTGAACACGATCGCCGCGAAGCTGGGCGACGACATCGGCTTTTCGTCGGTCGCGAACATGGCGCGGCGCTTTGGCATCACCACCCCGATCAACACCCACCCCTCGATGGTGCTCGGCAGCGCCGAGGTGCGCGTGATCGATATGACCGCCGCCTTTGCCGCCGTCGCGCGCAAGGGCGTGTCGGTGCATCCCTATGGCATCACCAAGGTCACGACCGCCGACGGGCGCCTGCTCTATCAGCACGAGGCCGACCGCGGGCAGGTTCTGGTCGACAATTGGGTCGCCGCGGGCATCACCGACCTGCTCCAGACCGCGGTGAACACCGGCACCGGACGCGCCGCGCAGATCGGCCGCCCCGTCGCGGGCAAGACCGGCACGACGTCGAGCAACAAGGACGGCTGGTTCCTGGGCTTTTCGAGCGGGATTACCACCGGCGTGTGGATGGGCCGCGACGATGCGAAGCCGGTCGGGGGCCTGTACGGCGGCCATGCCCCGGCGCGCGCCTTTGCCGATTTCATGCGGGTCGCCGTCGCGCGGCGGCCGGTCGAGCATTTCGATACCGAGGTCGTGTTGCCCGAATGGCAGCTCGAAGAGGACGACGACGCCTATTATGGTGCGCCCGAAGACGGCGGACTGGTCGACGAGAACGGCATGCCGATCGAATTGCCGAGCGCCCAGCCCGCCCCCGAAGGCGGCGACGTCGCGCCGCCTCCCCCTGTCGAGAACGGGCCGGTGCTCAACCAGCAGTGGATCGAGGAACAGACCGGACGACGCGCACCGCAGCCCGACGCGGCGCCGCCGCGCGGGACCGCACCGCAAATCCGCGTTCCCCTGCCGTCTGCGCCGCCGAAGAACGGCCCCCCGCCGGCGCCCAGAGCGGTACCGCCACGCGACCCTGCCACGCCGCCGGGCGGTTGAGCCGACGGCCTAGCCGAATCGATAGCGGTGCAGTCCGCGCCCTTCGCGGCGCAGCCACGCCCGCGCCGCGCCGACGTCGCCGTCGTGCAGTTCGTCGACGAGAGCATGGAAGGCCGGACCATGGTCCATGTGCCGCAGGTGGGCGACTTCGTGCGCGACGGTCGCGCGGCGGACATGGTCGGGGGCCATGATCAGCCGCCAGCTATAGCGCAGGTCGCCCGTCGCAGTGCAACTTCCCCAGCGGCTGCGCGGGTCGCCGACGCCGACACGCCCGACCGCGAGCCCAGCGCGCGCGGCGATATCGCGGCTTTCGCACGCCATCAGCGCAAGCGCCTCCGCCTTCAGCCACCGCTCTATGCGGCGCCCGACGGTGTCGGCCGGCCCCCCGAGCAGCAACATATCGCCTTCGGCGCGCACGGCGCGCGGACGGGCCGGGTTCCAGTCGATGCGATGGACGAGCCCGCGCAGCGGCAGCTCGCTCCCCGCCCCGACGAGCACTGGCAGCACCGCCTTGTCCAGTTGCGCGGCGAGCCAATCCTGCTGCGCAGCCGCCCATTTGAGCGCCTTTGCACTGTTACCGCGCCGCGGCAGCGTCAGCCTGAGTTCCGACCGCGCGGCGTCGAAGACCAGGCGATACCGCCGTGCGCGGGCATGGTGCACCAGTCGCACGGGCCAGGCATCGTCGCCGATCCAGATCTGCGGCGGATCGGCCGCGCGGTCAGACGATGCGCCGAACAAGATGGTTCTCGAGCGGGCCGGCGATATCCTCGCCGACCGTCCAGCCGACGATCGATTCGCCGGCCCGGTGGACGGCGTCGCGATCGCCGCAGATCAGATAATGCCAGTCGGGCAGCGGCCGCCCTTCGGCCCGCAGGCGATAGGCGCAGCTTTGCGGCAACCATTCGATATCGGCGACCTTCGCCTTCGTCAGCGTCAGGCAATCCGGGACATGGCGGCGGCGGTGCCGATAATCGCCGCATCGCGCGGTCGAGAGGTCGAGCAGGCGGCACGCGACGTTGGTCGGGTAAATCCGGCCCGTATCTTCATCCTCCAGCTTGTGCAGGCAGCATTTGCCGCAGCCGTCGCACAGCGCCTCCCACTCGCCGGCATCGAGGCTGTCGAGCGGGGCTTCCCAAAAGGGGCGCGTCCCTATTTCACCCATTTCGCAAGCTCGGCCGCGACTTTGTCGGGCGCGCCTTCGTCGACGTCGGTCGACGGATCGTCGAGCGGCAGCATCGCCATCGGCTTGCCGTCCGGATCCATCAGAAAGGCGATCTGGGTATGGGCCATCAGATAGCGGTCGGGCGCGGAGCCCTCGACCTTGTTATACACCACCGCATATTCCTTCGCGACCGCCGCGATCTGTTCGGGCGTCCCGGTCAGACCGAGCAGGCGCGGATGATAGCGGCTGACGAAAGGCTTTAGCGCGTCGGGCGTGTCGCGCGCGGGGTCGATGCTGATGAAGAGCGGCTGGACCTTTGCGCCCAGTTTCGGCGAAGCCTTTTCGAACAGCGACAGGCCGCGCATCAGCTTTTGCAGGTCGACCGGACAGATATCGGGACAGAAGCTGTAACCGAAATAGACGATGCGATATTGCCCTGCGAAGTCGCTATCGCGGACCGTGCGGCCGTTCTGGTCGGTGAGCGTAAACGGACCGCCGATGCGCGCGCCCGCGAGCGGGGGTTCGCCCCCGCCCGCCGGCGCCGTGCCGCCGCACGCCGCCAAGGCCAGCGCCGCGGCGAGGACAAGACTTGAACGAACGGCCTTCGGGCCCATAATCAGCCTATTCATCATTGGTCCAGCCTTGATCGGCTAGACTGCGAAAATCAACCTTTGTCGTCGCAGCCGCGGCGCATCTGTCCCGGGGGTTCGCCATCATGTTTCGCCGCGCCGAGTTTCGACTCGCTTCCCTGTCCGCCGCGCTGGTAGCAGCCGCGCTGATCGCGACGCCGGTCGCCGCGCAGTTCAGCGACAGCTACAGCTTCCTGCAGGCGGTCGAAAAGCGCGACGGCGACGAGGCGACCAAGCTGATCGACAAGAATGATTCGAGCCTGGTCAACACGCGCAATCCCGATACCGGCGAAACCGCGCTGATGATCGTGGCCAAGCGTCGCGACACGACCTGGCTGCGCTTCCTCCTCGCCAAGGATGCCGACCCTTCGATCGCCGACCGTCAGGGCATGACCCCGCTGATGCACGCCTCAATGCTCGGCTTTACCGACGGCGCCGCCGAATTGATCGATCATGGCGCCCCGGTGGACCAGACGAACCGGCGCGGCGAGACCGCCCTGATCCTGGCGGTGCAGGCCAACAACCCGGCGGTGGTGCGCCTGCTCGTGCGGAGCGGCGCCAACCCCGACAAGGCCGACCATATCGCCGGCCTTTCGGCGCGCGACTATGCCAAGCGCAACGATCGCTCCGGCCGGCTATCGGCGCTGCTCGACGAGAAGGCCGATGCCCCGCTGCGCGATGCGGGGGCGGTTTTTGGACCCAAATGATATTATAGTGTGATGCCGTCATTGACAATCACATCATAGTGTGAATATTGGCAGCATGTCTACACAGCTCATCGATCGAATCCGCGCCATCGTCGACGACGGCGCGATGTCGCGCTCGGGCCTTGCCCGTGCCGCCGGCCTCCACGCCAACAGCCTGCGCGATCTCGATTCGCCGGGCTGGAACCCGACCGCGGAAACGCTCCGCAAGCTCGAACATTGGCTCGCACATGGCAGCGACATTTCGCCGATGGCCAGCCCCGAGGAAATTATCGCCGAAGCCCGCAACGGCCGCATGTTCATCCTCGTCGACGACGAGGACCGCGAGAATGAAGGCGATCTGATCATCCCGGCGCAGATGGCGACCCCCGATGCGATCAACTTCATGGCGACGCACGGCCGGGGCCTGATCTGCCTGACGCTGACGCGCCCGCGGGTCGAGCAATTGGGCCTCGAGCTGATGAGCCGCAACAATGGCACGCGTCACGGCACCGCCTTCACCACCTCGATCGAAGCCCGCGAAGGCGTCGACACCGGCATTTCCGCCGCGGACCGCGCCCGGACGGTCTCGGTCGCGATCGACGCCTCGAAAGGCCGCGACGATATCGTGACGCCCGGCCATGTCTTTCCGCTGATCGCGGTCGATGGCGGCGTCCTGGTCCGTGCGGGCCACACCGAAGCCGCGGTCGACATCGCACGGCTGGCCGGCCTCAACCCCTCGGGCGTGATTTGCGAAGTGATGAACGATGACGGGACGATGGCGCGCCTCGACGACCTCATTCCCTTCGCCCGCCGCCACGGGATGAAGATCGGAACGATCGCCGACCTGATCGCCTATCGCCACCGCAACGACCGGCTGGTCGAATGCGTGTCCGACGAGCCCTTCGAATCCGATTATGGCGGCGACTGGCGACTGAAATCCTATCGCAACACGATCGACGGCAGCGTCAACCTGGTGCTTCAGAAGGGCACTGTCGATGCCGACGGCGTAACGCTGGTACGGATGCACCCGGTGTCGCTGTTTGACGATCTGATGGGTCGCCCCGGCCCGAAAAAGCGCCGTTTGCAGCGCTCGATGGAAGCGATCGGCGAAGCCGGCGCGGGGGTGATCGTGCTGCTGATGCGCCCGCTTCCCGGCTCGGCCGATGCCGATACGATCGCGCCGCCCACCGACGGCATGGACCTGCGCACCTATGGTATCGGGGCGCAGATTCTGGCCGACCTTGGAGTGCATGCGATGGAACTACTGACCCCGACGCACAGCAACCTCGTCGGACTCGAAGGCTATGGCCTGTCGATCGTCGGCGAGCGCGCTATTCCGGGAGAGGGCTGATGGCACATATACTGATCGTCGAAGCACGGTTCTACGGCGACCTCAACGACATGCTTCTCGACGGCGTGCGCAGCGCGCTCGAAGCCGACGGGCATAGCCACGAAACCGTGACCGTGCCCGGCGCGCTGGAAGTTCCCGCCGCGATTGCGCTGGGCCACGAGACCGGGCGCTTTGACGCCTATGTCGCGCTCGGCGTCGTCATCCGCGGCGAAACCTATCATTTCGAGGTGGTGTCGAACGAGAGCGCGCGCGGCATCATGGCGCTGACGCTCGACGGGCTCGCGATCGGCAACGGCATCCTCACGGTCGAAAATGAAGATCAGGCGCTTGCGCGCGCCGACAAGACGCGCAAGGATAAGGGCGGCGAGGCGGCGAAGGCCGCGCTCGCGATGCTGGCCCTGAAGGAACAGTTCGGCGTTGCTTGACCGACCACCGCCCAGCCGATTTTCCGTCGTCGAACGCGGCGGCCGGCTGGTGGTGATCGACCGGACAAGTGGCCGCACGCCGCCGAGCGCGGCGGAGCGCATGGCGGATTACGACCGACGGATGGGCCAAGAGGCGGTCCGCCCCGACATGCCCGAGCCGGCGTCCGAGACGCTGGTCGTCCCGGCCCCGCCGCCAAAGACGGTCGCGGCGCCCCCCGCATCGGTGCGCGCGGCGAAACGCGATGCCGACGCCGCGAAGCGGCGGATCGCCGGGACTATAGCCGCACGGGGCCAGAAGCCCTGGGGCGACGAGCCGCGCCGGCGCGAGCGCGAATCGCAACCGCCCCCCGCGCGCATCCCGGATCGCGGGCCCGACACCCCGGACCGCAAGACGATCAAAACTGCCAGATGGTGGGACGCCAAGGGCCCACGCACGATCCAGCTCGGCCCCAGCGGCCAGGCCGAATTCAGCGGCGGGTTCATCGCCCTGTTCTTCATGATCGTAGCGGTCGCGATAGTGACCGCCCTCGTCGCGCTGCCGCTGGTCTTCGTGCTTGGCTTCGTCGTGCTTCGCTTTGCCGACAAGATCATCGCGCCGCTCGGCGCCAGCCTGATCGACAAGGCGCTCGCGACGCGCGAATAGCTCTGAGGTCGTTAGCGTCAGGACGCCAAGCGGCAATCCCGAGCTCGCGTAGACTGCTCAGGATTGCGTCGCTGCGGCCGGTCCCGGATCGAACGATATGAAAATGGGCTCCCGCCTTCGCGGGAGCACACAAGGGTCGGCGAACGACGTCGCGGGTCAGGCGGCTTCGAGCGCCGGATAGTCGATGTAGCCTTCGGGGCCCGGCGAGTACCAGGTCTGCGGATTGTCGGCGGCCCATTCGGCGCCGGTCCGAATACGCTCGACAAGGTCGGGATTGCCGATGAACGGCCGTCCGAAGCTGATCGCGTCGGCAAGTCCGCTCGCCAGATCGGCTTCGGCCCTGGCGGCGTCATAATCGCTGTTGAGGATCAACGGTCCCTTGAACGCGGTGCGGATCGAAGGGGACTGCTTTGGTACGTCGGTGCGCCCGAACGTGCCGTCGGGGCCAGGTTCGCGCAGCTCGAGGAAGGCGATGCCCAGCTTGTCGAGCGCCGCCGCCGCGGCGGGAAACAGCTTTTCGGGCGCGCTGTCGTCGACCCCCTGCGTCTCACCGTTGGGCGACAGGCGCACGCCGACGCGGTCGGCGCCCCAAATGCCGATCAGCGCTTCGGTCACTTCGCGGAGCAGGCGGATGCGATTCTCGACCGGGCCGCCATAATCGTCGTCGCGCAAATTGGTGCCGTCGCGCAGGAACTGGTCGATCAGATAGCCGTTCGCGCCGTGAAGCTGCACCCCGTCGAAGCCGGCGCGCTTCGCATTCTCGGCCGCCTTCGCATAGTCGGCGATCACGCGAGGGATTTCGTCGAGGCGCAGCGGCCGCGCCTCCTCGAGGTCGAGGCGGCCGACCGGCGTGTGCGCCCGGCCTTCGCCCTTCGTCGCCGAGGCCGACACCGGCGGCTTGCCGTCGTTGAACACCGAATGGACCAGCCGGCCCATGTGCCAGAGCTGCGCGACGATCCGCCCGCCAGCTTCGTGAACCGCGTCGGTCACCGGCTTCCAGCCTTCGACCTGCGCGTCGGTCCATAGCCCGGGCGCCGACGGCCAGCCGAGGCCTTCCTGCGAAATGCCGGTCGCTTCCGAAATGATCAGCCCGGCGGCGGCGCGCTGGCGATAATATTGGGTGGCGAGCTCGTTCGGCACGAAGCCAGGTCCCGCACGGCCACGCGTGAGCGGCGCCATGACGATGCGGTTCGGCGCCTCGATGGCGCCCAGCATGATCGGATCGAAAAGCGTTGCGGTCATAAATCCTCCGGCTTGTTCCAATTTTGTCGCGACGGTCCGGCGGGCCGCCGCTATGGGCCAACCGAGCTATGGACGCCCGCGATACGAAACAATAGCCGGTAGCAAAAGAAAATCTAAATGACCGTCAAGACCGACAGTATCGACACCAGCGCGGCTACACCGCCGCGCGGCGGCGCGTTCGCCTTCGCCGGGCTGCTCGGGGGCAACATCTGCCTGTCGCTCGGCGCGATGCTCGTACGACTCGTGGACACCGGGCCGGTCGCGGCGGCCTTCTGGCGCCTCTCGCTCGCCCTGCCGGTGATCGCACTGCTCGGCTGGCGCGAGGCCGGCGGACGACTGCCATCGCGTCGCGCCGTCCTGGTCGCAGCGGGGGCGGGGGCGTTCTTCGCGCTCGACCTCGCCGCCTGGCACCTTGGCATCATACGGACCAAGGTGGCCAATGCGACGCTGTTCGGCAATTGCGCGAGCCTCTTGCTCGTCGTCTGGGGCATCGTCCTTGCCCGCCAGCTACCGCGCGGTTGGCAGGCGCTGGCGATCCTGCTCGCCTTTGCGGGCGCCGGGCTGCTCATGGGCCAGAGCTATGAATTGTCGCCCGCTTATCTGGCCGGCGACCTGCTCTGCCTGCTCGGCGGCGCGCTCTACACCGGCTATGTGCTGCTGATGCAAAGGGTGCGGGGGGAACTGGGCTCGTGGTCGGCGCTTGCGATTTCGGTCCCTGCGGGAATCCCGATCCTGCTTGCCACGGCGCTCCTGCTCGGCGAGCGGATCTGGCCGCAGGACTGGACCGTCGTCGTCGTCCTCGCGCTGACCAGCCAGATCATGGGGCAGGGGCTGCTGATCTGGGCGCTGCCGCGCTTTTCGTCGCTTGTTGTCGGGCTGACCCTGCTCGTCCAGCCCGCCTTCGCCGCGCTTGCGGGCTGGCTGATGTTCGACGAGCGACTGGGGCCGATCGATATCATGGGCGGCATGATGGTCGGCGCGGCGCTGGTGCTGATTCGGTTGCCGTCGCGCCGTCCGCGGCCTATCTGACACGCATGGCCTCGATCCTGCCCGCCGACCCGACCCTCGACGAGATTCGCGCCGCGCTCGCGCCGCTGATCGCCGAAAATGCCGCCTTCGACGGGTTCGGCGACGCGGCACTTGCCGATGCGGCGCAGCGTGTCGGGGTCGATCCCGATGTCGCCCGCCTCGCCTTTCCCGACGCTGCACGCGGCATGGTCGACGCCTGGTTCGCCGATGTCGACGCCGCAATGGAAGGGCGCTGGCCCGCCGAAAAGCTCGCAACGCTGAAGATCCGCGAGCGCATCACGACGCTCGTGGAAACGCGGCTCGACCTGCTCGCGCCGAACCGCGAATCGCTGCGCCGCGCGCTCGCGCTGCTCGCACTGCCGACCAACCTGCCGTTCGCCGCAAAGCTCGGCTGGCGCAGCGCCGATGCGATGTGGCGCCTCGCGGGCGACACCGCGACCGATTATAATCATTACAGCAAGCGCGCGATCCTCGGTGCGGTCTATGCCTCGACGATGGCGGTATTCCTGAACGACGAGAGCGAAGGCTTTGCCGACACGCGGGCCTTCCTCGCGCGGCGCATCGACGCGGTGATGCGCTTCGAAGGCTGGAAGCATCGCCGCGCCGCACGCCGCAGCGAACGCCCGAGCCTGGCGCGTTTCGTCGGCCGCCTGCGCTATCCGGGGCGCTGATCGGGGCCGGCGCCGGGCACGCGGCTGCAAAAAACTAGGGCTGGTGTTTGCCCGCTGTTATTGATAATCGCTCGCAAATGATCGCGAAGCTTGATTCCGCGCCGCTCGGGACGACCGTGCGCATCGCCCGCATCGACTGGCAGCTCCTGTCGCATGACGAGGGCCGCCGCCTGCGCGAATTCGGCCTGATGGAAGGCGTCGAGGTGACCCCGCTCCACCGCGGGAGCCTGTTTTCACGCGACCCGCTCGCGCTCACCATCGGGCGCATGCAGGTGATCATCCGCGGCAAGCAGGCCGCCGCGATCGAGGTGGAAGCGATCGCGGCCGCAGCATGACCAGCGCCATTCCCACGATCGCGCTTGCCGGCAATCCCAACGCCGGGAAATCGAGCCTGTTCAATGCGCTGACCGGCGCACGGCAGAAGATTGCCAACTATCCCGGCGTCACGGTGGAGCGCAAGGCGGGTCACGCGAGCTTCGCCGACGGGCGACCGCTGTCGCTGATCGACCTGCCCGGCAGCTACAGCCTAACCCCGTCGAGCCCCGACGAGGCGGTGACCCGCGACGTCGTGCTGGGGCGACAGGAAGGGCAGACGCGTCCCGACGCGCTGATCGTCGTGGTGGACGCCGCCAACCTGGACAATCACCTGTGCTTCGCACTGGAATTGATCGCGCTCGGCCTGCCGACGGTGGTCGCGCTCAACATGGTCGACCTGGCCGAACGCGACGGGCTGGTGCTCGATCCCGACCGGCTGGCCGAAGAGCTTGGCGTTCCGGTCGTCGCCACCGTCGCGGTGCGACGGCGCGGCCTCGACGCGGTGCTGGCGGCGGTCGACCGCGAGATACTGATCCACCAGCTCGAAACCCACACCCACGCTGCACCGCCGCCCACCGATGTCGCGCTGCACCAGCGCGCGCGGGCGATCGCGCGCGCGGCGACGCTGTCCGAAACCCCGGTGCGCCGCTGGACCCAGCGCGTCGACGCCCTGTTCCTGCATCCGGTCGCGGGTTTCCTGATCCTGCTCGCGCTGATGTTCGTGATGTTCCAGGCGGTCTATGCCTGGGCGGCGGCGCCCGCCGATGCGCTGGAGGCCGGGATCGGCGTGCTCCAGCAATGGGTCGTTGGCGCGATGCCCGACACTGTCCTGCGCGGCCTGATCGTCGAGGGACTGCTCGCCGGCGTCGGCGCGGTCATCGTCTTCCTGCCGCAGATCCTGATTCTCTTCCTTTTCATCCTGCTGCTCGAAGCCTCTGGCTATATGACGCGCGCCGCTTTCCTGATGGACGGGCTGATGGCGAAGGTCGGCCTGTCGGGACGCGGCTTCATTCCGCTCCTGTCGAGCTTTGCCTGCGCGGTGCCGGGGATCATGGCGACGCGCGCGATTCCCGACGCCAAGGACCGGCTGACGACGATATTGATCGCGCCGCTGATGACCTGTTCGGCGCGGCTGCCCGTTTATGCGCTGATCATCGCCGCCTTCATCCCCGATCGCGCGGTCGGCGGATCGCCCGTCGGCTTGCAGGGACTCGTGCTGTTCGGCCTCTATGTGTCGGGGATCGTCGGCGCGCTGATCGTCGCCTTCGTCCTGCGGCGCACGCTCGCGCGCGGCAATTCGGCGAGCTTCATGATGGAGATGCCGCGTTATCAGATGCCGCGGCTGCGCGACATCGCGATCGGATTGTGGCAGCGCGCGTGGATCTTCCTGCGCCGCGCGGGGACGATCATCGCGATGACTACGGTGATCCTGTGGCTGCTGCTCAGCTTTCCCAAGGCGCCGGCGGACAGCGCCATGCGCCAGGTCGATTACAGCATCGCGGGCCGGATCGCGAGCGGGCTCGAGGTCGTCGTGAAGCCGATCGGCTTCAACCACGACATCGCGCTCGCGCTGATCCCGGCGATGGCGGCGCGCGAGGTCGCGGTGTCGGCGCTCGCGACCGCCAACGCGATCGACGCCGGCGACGACGAAGAGGCGATGTCGCAGTCGCTGAGCGAACGGCTGCAAGGACGCTGGAGCATCGCGACCGCGCTCGCCTTCCTCGCCTGGTTCGTCTTTGCGCCGCAATGTATTTCGACGATCGCGATCACCCGGCGCGAAACAAACGGGTGGAAATGGCCAATGTTCATGGTTGGCTATCTGTTCCTGCTCGCCTATGCCGCTGCTGGTATCACCTACTGGACAGCCGTCGCCTTTGGCCTAGGCTGATCCTCCACATCTTCTAGCGGAGCGGAGCGGCAATGGCTGGCAGCGTCAATAAGGTTATTCTGATCGGCAATCTGGGCGCCGATCCCGAAATCAAGTCGTTCCAGAACGGCGGCAAGATTGCCAATATCCGCATCGCGACCTCCGAACAGTGGAAGGACCGCATGACCGGCGAGCGCAAGGAGCGCACCGAATGGCATAATGTCGTGATCAACGGCGACGGGCTGGTCGGCGTCGTCGAACGCTATCTGAAAAAGGGCTCCAAGGTTTATATCGAGGGGTCGCTGCGCACCCGTAAATGGCAGGATCGCGACGGCAACGACCGCTATACGACCGAAGTCGTCATCGCGGGCATGGGCGGCAATCTGACCATGCTCGACGG
>CAZSMB010000043.1:0-13306 GCA_964607625.1 uncultured Sphingopyxis sp.
CGATATCTTCGCCATTTCGACGCCTCGAGCGCGGAATTAATGGGTCCTGACCCTAGGTCATCCGACGGACATCGAAAGCGTTCGTGCCTCAGGGCAGACAGCAAAGGGATAGAGGGCATGATGCGACGACGGCATTTTCTGGGCGCGGCCGCGATCGGCGGCATGGCGGCGGGCTTGCCCGGCGCCGCATGGGCCGACGCCGATTATTCGGGGCTTCCCGACCTCGCCAAGGATGCGCAGCCGATCGGCGCCGACGAACATAAGGCGCGGCTCGCCAAGGCGACGCAGCTCTTGCGCGCGAACGATATCGACGCGCTGCTGATCGAGCCGGGCGCCAGCCTCATCTATTTCACCGGGGTTCATTGGTGGCGCAGCGAGCGGCTGACCGCTGCGGTGCTGACGCGGGACGGGGAGCTGGCGATCGTCACGCCCTTTTTCGAGGAGCCGTCGGTGCGCGAAAGCCTGGACGTGCCGGCCGACGTGCTGACCTGGAACGAGGACGAGAATCCGCTGGTCGCCGTCGGGGCATGGCTCGGCAAGCGCGGGATGACGAATGGTCGCATCGGCGTGGAGGAAACGGTGCGCTATTTCGCGGTCGACGGGCTCGAAAAGGCGATGCCGGGCGCGACGGTCGTCAATGGCGCCCCCGTCGTGCGCGGCTGCCGGATGATCAAGTCGGCGGCCGAGATCGCGCTGATGCAGCTCGCGACCGACATCACGATGGCGGCCTATCGCTACACCGCCCCGCGCGTCGAGGCGGGGATGACCCCCGCCGACATCGGGGCGATCATGAACGGCGCGACCAGGGCGCTTGGCGGATCGCCCGAATTCGCACTGGTATTGCTCGGCGAGGCGAGCGCCTATCCGCACGGCAGCGGCCAGCCGCAGAGAGTCCGCGACGGCGAAGTCGTGCTGATGGACTGCGGGTGCACGGTTCACGGCTATCAGTCGGACATTTCGCGCACCTGGGTTCACGGCACGCCTAGCGCCCGCCAGCGACAGGTCTGGGACCAGATGCACCAGGGGCAGCAGGTTGCCTTTGCGGCGGCGCAGCTTGGAACGCCCGCCGGCAAGGTCGACGATGCGGTGCGCGCCTATTACCAAAAGCTTGGCTGGGGACCGGGCTATCGCCTTCCCGGCACCTCGCACCGCACCGGCCACGGCATTGGACTGGACGGGCACGAGCCGGTCAACCTAGTGCTCGGAGAGGCCACCAGGCTTGCGCCGGGCATGTGCTTCTCCAACGAGCCCGGTATCTATATTCCCGGTGAGTTCGGCATCCGAATCGAGGACTGCTTTCACATGACCGAAGCGGGGCCGAAATGGTTCAGCGAACCGCCGAAATCGCTCGACGATCCGATCGGCTGACGGTCAGGCGTCGAGCCCCTTCGGCCGCTGGACGAGGCTGACCAGCACGAAGGAAATGATCATCAGCAGATACCAGCTGCCGAGCTTTTCGACACCGACCATGTGCCAGCCGTGGGTCTGGCTGGGATAGGTCCAGGCGCGCGCGAAGGTGCCGATATTCTCCGCGAACCAGATGAAGGTCGCGACAAGGCCCCAGCCGACGAGCAGCGGCATGCGGCGGTGGACGTGCAGCGGGCGGAACCACACCTGACAGCGCCAGAACAGCAAGGCGGTGACGGCGAAAAGCAGCCAGCGGACATCGGGCAGCCAATGGTGCGCGAAGAAATTGACATAGATTGCGGCCGCGAGCAGGTAGCTCGTCCATGGCGGCGGATACCCCGTGTAGCGGAAATCGAAGATGCGCCAGACACGCGCGATATAACTGCCGACCGCCGCATACATGAAGCCCGAGAAGAGAGGGACGGCACCGATGTGGAGCAGGCTCGCTTCGGGATATTGCCATGATCCCGCGGCGGTCTTGAACAATTCCATCACCGTGCCGACGATGTGAAAGATCAGGATGACCACCGCTTCCTTCGGCGTTTCGAGCCGGAAGGCGAGCATGGCGAGCTGGATCAGCACGGCCCCGACGGTGATCGCGTCATAGCGGTGGAGCGGCGCGCCTTCGGGCCAGAAAAGATGCGTGCCGAGCAGCAGCGCGAGCATCAGGGCGCCGAACAGGCAGGCCCAGCCCTGCTTGAAGCCGAAGACAAGGAATTCGAGAAACCAGCCGCGCGGTCCCGGCGCGACCGCCATCGCTTCGAGCCGCGCGCGGACATCATGAAAGCGGCTGGGGCCGATCCCCTTTGGCGGCGCGTCCAGCGTTTGGGCCTAATGCTTGCGGGTCAGCTCGCGCATCGCATCGTCGAGGCCGGCGAGGGTCAGGGGGTACATGCGCTCGTTCATCAGCTGCTTGATCAGCTTCACCGACTGGGTGTAGCCCCAATGCGCCTCGGGCACCGGATTGAGCCACACTGCGGCGGGATAGACGTTGGTCATCCGCTGCAGCCACACCGCGCCCGCTTCCTCGTTGAAATGTTCGACGCTGCCGCCCGGGTGAGTGATTTCATAGGCGCTCATCGACGCGTCGCCGACGAACACCAGCTTGTAATCATGGCCATATTTGTGGAGGATATCCCACATCGGCGTGCGTTCGGACCAGCGGCGCTTGTTGTCCTTCCACACCCCTTCATAGGGGCAATTGTGGAAATAGAAGAATTCCAGATTCTTGAACTCGCTCGTCGCGGCGCTGAACAATTCCTCGCACAGCTTGATGAACGGGTCCATCGACCCGCCGACGTCGAGGAAAAGCAGCAGCTTCACCGCATTGCGCCGCTCGGGGCGCATCTTGATGTCGAGCCAGCCCTGCCGCGCGGTGCCGTCGATCGTGCCCGCGATGTCGAGTTCGTCCGCCGCGCCCTCGCGCGCGAACTTGCGCAGGCGGCGAAGCGCGATCTTGATGTTGCGGGTGCCGAGCTCCTTGGTGTTGTCGAGATTCTGGAACTCGCGCTTTTCCCAGACTTTCAGCGCGCGCTTGTGCTTGCTCTCGCCGCCGATCCGCACCCCTTCGGGATTGTAACCCGAATTGCCGAACGGCGAGGTGCCGCCGGTGCCGATCCACTTGTTGCCGCCCTGATGGCGCTTTTGCTGTTCCTCGAGCCGCTTCTTCAGCGTCTCCATGATCTCGTCCCAGTCGCCCAGCGACTTGATCGCCTCCATCTCTTCCGCCGTCAGATATTTCTCGGCGACGGCCTTCAGCCATTCCTCGGGAACGTCGACGGGGTTCTGGCCATAGTCGGTGAGCAGACCCTTGAAGACTTTGTTGAACACCTGATCGAAGCGGTCGAGCAGCCCCTCGTCCTTCACATAGATCGCGCGCGAGAGATAATAGAATTGCTCGGGACTGCGATCGATCACCTCGCGGTCGAGCGCCTCCAGCAGCATCAGATGCTCTTTCAGGCTGGCGGGAATGCCCGCGGCGCGAAGCTCGTCGAGGAAGCCGAAAAACATGGCGACCGGCGTAACCCGTCGTCGGGCCGGGCGCAATCACTTTACGTAAACGGAAAGCGGTGCCGATCGCGCGCGGTGGCGCCGGGAGGGGGATTTGGCCCTAGACCCGCCGCGCCCGCCGGTTCATGATGCGGCGATGGAGACGGTACCGACCTGGTTTACCGGCCAGTTGCTGCTCGCGCTGCCCGGTATTGGCGATCCCCGCTTTGAACAAGCCGTGATTGCGATGATCAGCCACGACGAAGAGGGAGCGATGGGGATCGGCATTGCCGACCCGATAGACGGGATGAGCGTCGGCGCCGTGCTCGATCAACTCGAGATCAACCATGACGATCCGCTCGACACGCCCGTTTTCCTGGGCGGTCCGGTCGAGCCTTCGCGCGGCTTCGTGCTCCATTCGGACGATTGGGGCGGCGCCGGGGCCGTGCAGGTTGCCGACCGCTGGATGATCTCGAGTTCGCACGACATATTGCGCGCAATCGGCGAAGGACGCGGACCTTCGCGCTGGCTTGTCGCGCTCGGCTACGCCGGCTGGTCGCCCGGGCAGCTAGAGGAAGAACTGGTGCGCCATGGCTGGCACGTGACGCCGGGCAGCGATGCGCTGCTGTTCGACACGCCGCCGGGCAAGCGGTGGCAGGCCGCCTTCGCCGAAGCCGGCATCGACGCGCGACTGCTGACCACCGAAGGCGGCGAAGCCTGAAGTCATTCGCTGGGCAGGTGCCCTCTCTGCGGAGGCGGAGGGGGCCTGACCGATCAGCGCGCGAGGGCGATCTGCGCGCGGCCGGATTCCAGGTTGGTCAGCGCGGCGCGCGCGGCCCAGCGCGAATCCATGTAATCGCCGTTCGCGAGTTCCAGGTCATAGCGAATGGGGCTGGCCTCGGCGGCCTCATAGGCGGCCTTTGCGTCGGCCGTGCGGCCAAGACGGGCATAAGCGGTGCCAAGGTTGATCAGCCGCGACGGATCGCGCGCATCGAGGGCTGGATTGCCGGAGAGCTTTGCGACCGCGCCGTCGTTATCGCCGGCCTTCAGCTCCGAATAGGCCACGGGCAGCACCATCGAATCGGGCTGTTGCGCCGTGACGACGACGATCGATTGCGCCGCGGCCGGGGTCGCGAAGGCGAGGGCGACAAGCGGAAGCAGAATTTTTTTCATCTTTGGTATCTCCCCGAAAACTTGGCCCGATTTTCCGGCCGCTTGCCGGAAAAGTCAACATTTCCGGACGTTTGTAACACTGGTGTCACAAATGACGATTATGCTTATCGCATGGCGCATTATAAGTCCTGATTTTCATAATCTTGGCTGATGCCGGCGGCTGTCACAAAAGCGATGATCCGATTGTCACAATCGGGGCGCGCAAAATTTTTTTCGTCCGGCGCGCGTCCGGACCCCCGTGATTCGGGCAGCTGCGCGCCATCGCTCGAGATCGGCGAGGCGGGCCGATCCTCCGATATAAAGAAAAGTTTATATTTGATCGCCGAAGCGGTTTCGGGTAGAGCGCGCAACATAATTACTCGCCATTCTTCCGGGCTGCGCGCAGCGGCCCGATCCACCGGACAGGAGATCCAGATCGTGGCCACCCTCGCCGCCGACGCCCGTGACTATGTGATTGCCGACATCGGCCTCGCCGATTTCGGGCGCAAGGAAATCGCCATCGCCGAAACCGAAATGCCGGGCCTTATGGCCCTGCGCGAGGAATATGGCGCATCGCAGCCGCTCAAGGGCGCGCGCATCACCGGCTCGTTGCACATGACGATCCAGACCGCGGTGCTGATCGAGACGCTGATCGCCCTCGGCGCCGAGGTGCGCTGGGCGACGTGCAACATCTATTCGACGCAGGACCATGCGGCCGCCGCGATCGCTGCGGGCGGCACCCCGGTGTTCGCAGTGAAGGGCGAAAGCCTCGCCGATTATTGGGACTATGTCGGTCGCATCTTCGACTGGGGCGACGAGACCGCCAACATGATCCTCGACGACGGCGGCGACGCGACGATGTTCGCGCTGTGGGGCGCGCGCGTCGAGGCTGGCGAGGAATTGTTCGAGCCGACCAATGCCGAGGAAGTCGAATTCGTCCGCGCGCTCAAGGCGTTCCTCGCGGCGAAGCCCGGCTACCTCACCAAGAGCGTCCGCACCATCAAGGGCGTGTCCGAAGAAACGACGACGGGCGTCCACCGCCTCTATCAGATCGCCAAGGAGGGCAAGCTTCCCTTCCCCGCGATCAACGTCAACGACAGCGTCACGAAGTCGAAGTTCGACAATCTCTATGGCTGCAAGGAAAGCCTCGTCGACGCGATCCGCCGCGCCACCGACGTGATGCTCGCGGGCAAGGTTGCGTGCGTCGCGGGCTTCGGCGACGTCGGCAAGGGCTCGGCGCAGAGCCTGCGCAACGGCGGTGCGCGCGTGCTCGTCACCGAAGTCGACCCGATCTGCGCTCTGCAGGCGGCGATGGAAGGGTTCGAGGTCGTGACGATGGACGAAGCGGTCGGCCGCGCCGACATCTTCTGCACCGCGACGGGCAACGCCGACGTGATCACCGCCGAGCATATGGCGGCGATGAAGCCGATGGCGATCGTGTGCAACATCGGCCACTTCGACAGCGAAATCCAGATCGCGGCGCTCGCCAACTACGACTGGACCGAGGTCAAGCCGGGGACCGACCTCGTCAAATTCCCCGACGGGAAAGAGATCATCATCCTCGCCAAGGGGCGTCTCGTGAACCTCGGTTGCGCGACGGGGCACCCGTCGTTCGTGATGTCGTCGAGCTTCACCAACCAGACGCTCGCGCAGATCGAACTGTTCACCAAGGCCGGCGACTATCAGAACCAAGTCTATGTGCTGCCCAAGCACCTCGACGAAAAGGTCGCCGCGCTGCACCTCGAAAAGCTCGGCGTGAAGCTGTCGAAGCTGACGCAGAAGCAGGCCGACTATATCGGCGTTCCGGTCGAAGGGCCGTTCAAGCCCGACCATTATCGCTATTGATTGCGGCGTCGCATCACATGAAACCGAAAGGCGGCGCCGGACGAATCCGGCGCCGTTTTCATTCGGCAAGTTTGCCCAGCGCTTCGCGCAAGGGGCCGAGCCATTCGGCATAGGGTCGCCACACTTCCATTCCGTCGCGGTTGAGCGGGCGGCGCACCTGTTCGCTCGAGGGAGTGCGGACGACGCGGTCGAGCTTGTGGAATTCGAGTACCGCCGCATCCCATTCGAGCCCAAGATAGGCCAGCGCCTTGCGTAAGTGCGGCTCGGGATTTTCGACCATCGCCGCATAGTCGATGCGATGCACCAGCCCTCGCGCGACGCAGTCCAGATGCGTCATCAATCGCACATAGTCGACATAGCATTGCCCGATGTCTTCGAGCGCGAAAGAGGACGCGTGCGCGCGAGAGAAGCTCTGCGTGAAGTTCGAAAAGCAGCAGTCCATCGCCGGACGGCGGATGTCGATAAACTTGGCTTGCGGAAGGATTTTCCGCAGGAAGAGTATGTTGCTCCAATTGTGGGGTAGCTTATCGACGAAGTAGGGCGCGTCCGTCCGGCGGTGCAGGGTCGCACGGCGAAGATAATCCTGTCCCATCGCTGCCGCCTGCTCATCCGAGAGGGCGGCGACCAGTTGCGGCACCGTGGCGGAACCCCTCCGAGTCGCCATCTCCATCGCGCCGCGCAGGATTGCAGGGGCATAGGGCAATTCGCCGACCGGCTCGATTTCGGCGTGGCTGCCAAGCATCTGTTCGAGGAGCGTCGAGCCCGATCGCGGCAGGCTAACGATGAAGATCGGGATCGCGTCGCCGACGGAGGCGGCGGGGAGTGAGGCGGCGAAGGCGGGGGTCACCACCCGCTCGATCTCGGCTATTTCATCCGACAGTTCGCGTGCGTTATAGCCGATGCTTTCGGCGCGCTGGCGATTGCCCTCGCGATAATGTTCGAACGCTTCGGCATAGTGTTGGCGGTCGTGGAGCGCGCGGGCGAGCGCGAAATGCATTGGCGCGCTGTTGCGTATGTCGATCGCAACGCGCAGCCCCTTGCGCATCGTCTCGATATCGGCGTCGGTGAAAATGCGGCTCTTGATGCTCGCGAGTCCCCACCAGGCGTCACCGCATTCATAGTCGATCTCGGTCGCTTTCCGATAGGCGGCGACAGCCTCGTCGACGCGCCCCGCGGCGCGCAGGTTATGACCATAGCTGATTCGGTAGTGCGGCTGGTCGGGGTGCGCCTCGATAAGTCGTTCCAAGATCGCCCGCGCCTCGTCGGCGTGGCCGAGTTTGTCGAGCGCCAGCGCGTGCAGCGCGGCAATCGTCGGATCGTCGCTTTCCTTCGCCAGTGCTTCGAACATCGCGCGCGCCTCGTCGGTGCGTTCCTGCTGATTCAAGACCGAGGCAAGGTTGCGGCGCACCGCAAAACTGTTTTCACCGCGCAGCATCGCCTTGCGTAGAAAATGCTCGGCTTGGCCGAGCGCGCCCAGCAGCATGGCAAGCTCGCCGAGCTTGGCCAGACCTCGCGGCTCGTCGGGGTGGCGCCGCAAATGCTCTATCACGCGCTGCGCCGCCGCCTCGAGCTGCCCCGCCGCGGCGAGTTCATCGGCTTGGGTCAGCGCCGAAAAGGTGGTCACGGTGCCGGTCAGATTCACGCGCGTTTCTCCCCGCTATGCATAGCCGAGCAGCGCGCGCAGGCCCGGCGCGTGATAATCGACCAGCGCGCGGTGCCGCGGTCCGAGGGTTTCAGGAAAATCAATGCCGATCCCGGTCAGATTCTCACGCGCGGTCCCACTCTGCTTCCGGTCGGAGCCGACATAGACGCGTTCGCGCCAGTCGTCGGGGCGGTCGATCCCGCAGGCTGTGAGTAGATCGGCGAAAAACGCTGCAGCCTCGGACGTGTCGAGCGCGGCGAGGCATTGCGTCATATCTTCATATTTGACGAGATGGACGCGCGCGCCGAGCCAGGCGGCGGCGTTCATCTCATAAATGTCGCTGAGCGAGGGAGCCTTGCCGGGAAGGCCGAAGATCATCATCGTCAACAGCTCGTCGGCGGTTAGCACGCCCGATTTCAGATGCTCCATGTTGCCCGAAAACTGCTCCGAAGCAAAGAAGCGCGCGCGCGCGATGACCCAGTCATAGGGGTCGCGGTAGAGAAGGATGCGCCGGGCGGGCGCCGTCTCGATCGCCGAGGCGTCGGCGAGGAATAGATGCCCCCAACTGAGCATCGGGTGCGCCGGATCGAAGGCCGCGCGATGCTGCTGCAGATTGGCCCACTGGATGAAGTCGCGCGAATAGTGCTGCTCGACAGGCACGAACATACGCAGAATGTTGCGCAGCAGATGACTGCCGCTCTTGGGCACGCTGTTGAGGAAGACCGGTTGGCGGAGCGGCGCTTGGACGAAGCGGCGGTTCTCTTCGTCGAGCGTATCTGATTTTACGAGAACGGTCGGCATAGTCAGTCGGGAACCCTTGCTATCCGGTCAAAAGAAACGGGGCGGCATGTCGCCATGCCGCCCCGCCCCATCGTCTGTCAAATCGTTCAGAATTTGCTCGAAACGTTCAGGAATGCCCGTCTGCCAGTGAACGGATATTGTGAAGCGAGGACTGCGGGCCCCAGCAGCGCAATCTGTCCGCCGTTCAGCACCGACACGCGCGGCGGGCGGGTGTCGAACAGGTTGGCGATACCGAAGGTGATCTCGAACCGGTCGTTGATCTCCTGAGAAATCGAGACATTGTGGTAGAAGGTCGTCGGCGTCGTCAACTTCGGACAATAACGACCATAGATCGCCGAATCGATGCAAGGATCGCCCCCGGTGCGGTCGAGGAAATCCTGTACGTCCGACGTGCCGCCATAGACGTTCATGCCATAGAAGAAGGTAAAGCCGCCACGCGATTCCCACGTCGCGCGGAAATCGCCGACCCAGTCGGGCGAACCCGCCTCGCCATTGTCCGACGTCGTGGGTGAAGTCGGAAGCAGTTTGAAATCGTCGCGCGTCTGGAAGGTCATGCCAGCCGTAAACGAAAGTCGGCCAGCCTTGCCCAGATCGTGACGCAGATTAATCTCGACGTCGACGCCACTGTTCCGCTGGCTCGCAATGTTCACGAACTGGTCGGTGACATTGGTAATGTTATATTCGGTAACCGATCCTGCCGGACTGCGGGTAAAGAGATTGCACAGCGGGTCGTTCGGAAAATTCTCCGAATCATAGCAGCCAAAAACGATATTGGCGGCGCCGAGTTGCGTAATCTCGCCCTTCACCTTGATGTCGAAATAATCGACCGCAATATTGATTGAGGTATCGGGCAGAAAAGCGAATTTCGGCGTCAGAACGCCTCCAACGACAAGTGCCTTCGACGTTTCAGATTTAAGATCGCCAAGACCGCCTGAGGAAATCGAGGTTCCGGTTATGCTGCCGCCCGGGTAATTGCCCGGGATGCCGTCCGCCGCACAATTGGTGGCGACGCGGTCCGTCGTCGTGCCATTCGTCTGTCCTTGCTGCCATTGAACACAAGGGTCGACATTGGTTTGACGGAAGAAGCTGGTTTCATCGGCGAGGAACTGTTCGAACAGTGCGGGCGCGCGGAATGACGTGCCATAGCTCGCCCGGAAGCGCAGCCAGTCGTTGAGCGCCCAGTTGGCCCCCAGCTTGTACGTCCAGTTGCCATTATCCTCGTCGATCGCGCCGTCCGACCGCCGGGTCGCCTTCACGCTCGTCACGCGCGCCGCCGCCGAAAGCGTCAGCTCTTCGAAGAAGGGCTTGTTCGCAAGTACCGGGACGTTGATTTCGGCGAAGGCTTCCTTGGTGAAGCTCTTGCCCGCGGTAATCCCGGACGCCGACGCGCCCCAGGCGTTCGCAGCCAGCGTGATCTCGCCCGGAACATCGTTGATCTTGTCCTGGCGTCCTGTCAGGCCGAGCGCGACCGAGACCGGTCCAGCGGGCAGGTCGAACAGCGCGCCTGATACCGTCGCTTCGCCAGTGAGCTGGGTATAGACCGTCTTGCCTTCCTCCCAATCGAACAGGAAATCGACCTGTTGGGGGGTCAGTTCGCCGCGCAGGAAATAGGGGTCGGCCCACGGCAGGTCGATACACTGCTTCCCCGAGATCGGCGTGACCGTGCCGACACACGACGACGATTGGAAGTAGCCCGTGTCGTATACGTCTTGCAGGATTTGTTCGGTGCGATAACGGCCGATGCTTTTGCTGTACTGGCCATAGATCTCCCAACGCCAGCCGCCGAAAAAGCCTTCGCCTTCGGGCGCTTCGCCGCGCAAGCCGGCGACGCCCCGATAATAATCGACTTTCTGGCTGCTGTCGGCGTGGTTGGTAATCGCAGTCGGGCTCAGATAGTTGACGCCCTGCCAGCCCTGCGCCCAGATGGTCCCGCTGTTGTAGAGGTTGCCGGTTCCATAGAGATCGCCAGTAAAGCCGAAATTCCAGAACTGGCGGAAACCGTTCTGATAGGTTTTACGGCGATTGAACAGGAACTCGCCGAACATTTCGACATCGTCGGTCAGCTCATAGGAACCCTCGGCGTAGCCCGTGATCAACGTCGTCTTCGGGATGATCGTCTGTTCGTCGTAGAAAGGGTGATACGCGTTGAGGACTCTCTGCGATTCGGTATTATAGCCGACCGGATAAAATCCCGCGGGCGTACCGAGGTCGCCGAAATAGGCTGGTGCGCCGTAAGCCGGAATTCCGAGAGTTTCGCCCGGGTACTGATACTGAATTAGAACGGTTTCGCCGTTGGGTGAGGTGTTGAGCCCAGTGTTAGGGCCCCCCGGTCCATCAAGCTGCATATTGTCGATGAGATTATAGGTCCAGACGTGGCCCCACGGCAGATCCTGGCACCGCGGCTTGCCGGTGCGCGGGTCGATCAGGTCAGCACGGCTTCCATCTTCGCGGAAGGTGTAGGCTTCCGGGCATGCCAGATAGCTGCGGTCGCCGCGGTTGAGTTCCTTGACGTGCGTATAATCGCCGGCGATCAGGAAGTGGCCGCGGCTGAAAGTCTTGCCCCACAGCGCACTGGCGCGATATTCCTCGCCGCCCCCGTCGAAGGGGACCGACGTGTTAAAGTCGAGTTGCAGGCCATCAATATCGGTCTTGGTCTTGATGTTGACCACGCCCGCGACCGCATCAGACCCGTATACCGACGACGCGCCAGTCTTCAGGATTTCGACGCTGCTCGCGATTGAGGCGGGAAGGACGTTGAGGTCGAACGACGACACACCGCCGCGCGTACCCGCCGGGCCGGCGCGGCGGCCGTTGAGCAGAACCAGTGTGCGGTTGGCGCCGAGGCCGCGAAGATCGATCGTCTGCGCGCCGGGGCCGCCGTTGGTCACGAAGTTCGAAGAGATCGCTGCTGTGATCTGCGTCGAACCTGCCGCGACGGGCGAGCTTTGCAGCGTCGAGGCGAGATCGAACTTGCCTTCCTTGGCGGCGACCGCTGGATCGATGACTGAAATCGGGTCCGGGCTGTTGAACGGCGTCACGGTAGGGATGCGCGACCCCGTGACGACGATCGATTCGTCGGGGGCGGGTGCCGGTGTGGTGACATCGCTGTCGTCTTGCGTGCTGCCCTCGGTCTGTGCCACGGCCGGCGTAGCGATCATTACCGCAATCGCGGACAGACTTGCCAAGCCCAGATTCCGCCGCAAAGGCGACGGAGCGTCGTTCATCGATTTCATAACAATATTTCCCCGGTTTACAAAGCAAGGCCGCTTTGCCCAATTGGCCCTGTGAAGCGCCGGATCATGTCAGCATCTGAGTGCCGTTAGACCCGCCATGTATCGCAACGTTTCAAAGCATTGCGAACAAGTCAAGCGGGATAAACCTCGGGCCGTCCTTTCGCCTTTGGGTGTGGCCAATCTGCGTCACTGCACTGACGGGGGTGCGGCAAGGTGCCCCGCCGCCGCGGTGACGTCGCTCCGGACGATTGAAACGTTCCTACACTCTCGATAGGGCGAATAAATGTACGCTGAGTGGCAATCTGCAATTCCTCGCCGGATACGACGCCGATGATGTCGTCGTCGGGGGCGTTGTTCGCATTGGGGCTGTTCGCCGCGCTCTGGCTCTTCGCCGGCTTGTGGGCGGTGGGGCGCGGGATTGCGATGCAGCGTCGTTCGGCGTTCGTCGCGGCGCAGACCGAGCGTCTTGCCAGTCTGGTCGACGCATCGCCCTATCTGCCGGTCGTCGTGCGGGGCGACTGGCGGGTCGAGGCGGGCGAACGCCTCGGGCGCTGGCTCGGGCTCGGCGGCGGGGTGCGTAATTTCGACGAGCTGTCGGGCGCCGAACAGGGTCTCGACCGGGCCGGGCTCGACGCGTTGCGCCAGGCGATCCTCGGCGCGCAGCGGGGCGCGCGGCCGTTCACGCTCAGCTTGCGGCCCCAGGCGAGCAGCCGCACGATCGTGATCCATGGCGCCCCGGCACCCCAGGCGGTCGGCGGCCCTGGCTGCGTGCTGCTGTGGCTCAGCGACGCGACCGAAGGACAACAGGCGCTTGCCGACATGCGCCACGAGCGCGACGAGGCGATGGGCGCGTTCGACGCGCTTTCGGGACTGATCGAGGCGGCACCCTTTCCCATGTGGTTTCGCGACACCGATCTGCGGCTCGCGCTCGTCAACCAGGCCTATGTCCGCGCGGTCGAAGCTGCGAGCGCGAACGCCGTGATCGACGGCGCGATCGAATTGTGCGAGCCAGTCGCGGGTATCGGGGCGTCCGATGCCGCCGATGCCGCGCGTAGCGCCGGCACCGCACAGATGCGGACGATCCCGGTGACCATAGAGGGCGAGCGGCGGATGATGCGCGTCGTCGACGTGCCGCTCGCGCCGGTCGGCGGGCGGGCCATCGGGATCGCCGGCTATGCCCTAGATGTGCAGGAACTCGAAAGCGAGCGCGGCGCGCATCGCCGTTTTGCCGATACGC
>CAZSMB010000043.1:13406-19925 GCA_964607625.1 uncultured Sphingopyxis sp.
GATGTGCAGGAACTCGAAAGCGAGCGCGGCGCGCATCGCCGTTTTGCCGATACGCAGCGCGAACTGCTCGATCGCCTGTCGGCCGCGGTCGCTCAATTCGGCCCCGATCACGGCCTGATCTTCGCCAACCAGCCCTTTCGCCGCCTGTTCGAGGTCGAAGCCGACGATGTTGCCGACGGCAAGCCCTTGGCGCGGTTGCTCGATGCGTGGCGCGACCGCGGGCGGACGCCGGAAGTGCGTGACTATCCCCAATGGCGCGAAGCGCATGTCGGCTGGTTCGCGCTGGCGCAGGCGAGCGAGGAAGACTGGCTTTTGCGCGATGGCACCCACCTGCGCGTCGTCGCGCAGCCGACCCCTGACGGGGGCCTGTTGCTGATTGCGGAGGATCGCACCGAACAGGTCCAGCTTGCGGGGGCACGCGATACGCTGCTGCGTGTGCGGACCGCGACCTTCGACAATCTGTTCGAAGCGATAGCGGTCTTCGCCCCCGACGGCCGCCTGCACCTGTGGAACCAGCGCTTTCGCCGGCTGTGGGCGGTCGATGAGTCGGCGCTCGCGGCCCATCCGCGCGTCGACGAGCTGATGGGCGGGCTCGCCGACCGGCTCGCAAAGCCCAATCAGGCGAGCATCGTGCAGGAAGTGATCCGCGCCGCGACGCTCGAACGCACCCAGCGCGCCGGCCAGATCCGGTTTGCCGACGGGCGTCATTTCGACTTTGCCGCCATTCCGCTTCCCGACGGCAACGCGCTGCTGATCATGCTCGACGTCACCGACAGCCGCAAGATCGAGGGCGCGCTGCGCGAACGCAACGAGGCGCTCGAAGCTGCCGACAAGGTCAAGACCGCCTTTCTGTCGCGGATGAGCTACGAATTGCGCACGCCGCTGACGTCGATCGGCGGTTTCGGCGAGATGTTGCGCGGTGGCTATGCGGGCAAGCTGACCGACGCACAGCAACAATATGTCGATGCGATCATGGATTCGGTCGGCGTGCTCTCCCGCCAGATCGACAATGTCCTCGATCTTGCGCAGGGCGAGGCAGGGACGCTCGCGATCGAGCGCGCTCCGGTGGACATCGCCGCGCTGCTGGCCGCCGCGCTCGACGAAGCGCGGCCCTTTGCCGATAGCGAAGGGATCGAGCTGGTCGGCGAACTGGCAGGCACGTTGGGGACGATCGGCGGCGACGCGGCCCGACTCGGCCGCCTCGTCGCGGGGCTGCTCGACAATGCGATCCGTTATACGGCACCGCTGCGTCGCAGCGGCGGACGCGTATTGCTTCATGCGGTGGGCGACGCCGGCGGGGTGGAGATCATCGTGTCCGACAATGGCCCCGGCCTGCCCGACACGGTGGCCGCGGTGACGCGGGGGCGGCAGGCGGGCACGACAAGCGGCGGCATCGGCCTCGCGCTCGCGCGGCAACTGGTCGCCGCGCATGGCGGGACGATGGAGGTGATCAGCGAGAAGGGGCAGGGGACGCTGGTTCGTGTCGGCCTGCCGCGCAGCGGATGAGCGAGGTTCGCCTTCCCTACGACCTCGCCGCCGCCGAAGGCCTTGGCGCTGCGATCGGCGGGGCGCTCGTGCCCGGCGACGTCGTCCTGTTGTCGGGCGATCTCGGCGCGGGCAAGACGACGCTGGCGCGCGCGATGCTGAAGGCGCGCGGGTTGCCCGGCGAGGCGCCGAGCCCGACCTTCGCGATCGTCCAGCCCTATGCGCCGCCCGAGGTCGATATGGCCGTCGCGCATGTCGATCTCTATCGGATCGAGAGCGCCGACGAGCTGATCGAGCTGGGGCTAGACGACTATCTTTACGACGGCGCTCTATTGATCGAATGGCCCGAGCGGCTGGGCGGCGAGGGCTGGCCCGATGCGCTGACGCTCGCCATTTCGGGAGGCGGCGACGCGCGCGTCTTGACAGCGACGGTGCCGCCCGCTTGGGAAGCGCGATGGCCGCTCCGATGATTCCGCCCGACCATGCGCCCGCCTTTCTGGCCGCGCACGGCTGGGGCGACGCGCAAATCCTGCCGCTTGCCGGCGATGCGTCGTTCCGCCGCTATTTCCGCGTGACGGCGCCGGGGCGGCAGGCGGTGCTGATGGACGCGCCGCCGCCGCACGAGGATCCCCGCCCGTTCATCGCGGTCGCCGAGTGGCTCGGCGGCTGCGGGCTCAGCGCGCCGCGGATCCTGGCGCGCGACCTTGATCGCGGATTGCTGTTGATCGAAGATTTCGGCGACGTGCGGCTGCGCGAAACGCTCGACGCGCGTCCGGAGGCAGAGGCCGATTTCTATGCCGGCGTCACCGACCTGCTCGTCCACCTGCACGCGCGGCCGCCGATGGCGGGGCTACCCGTGCACGGGCTGGACCAGTGGCTCGACGAAGTGATGCTCTTCCCCGACTGGTATGGCCCCGCGGTGGGGCTGGAGGTCGACCGCGACGCGTTTCGCGCGGCGTGGGTGGAGGCGCTCGCCCCGATCGAGGCCGACGGCCTGCCGCGCGTGACGGTGCTGCGCGACTATCACGCGGAGAATATCATGCTGGTCGCGGGGCGCGAGGGCGTGGGGCATTTCGGTCTGCTCGATTTCCAGGATGCGCTCGTCGGCCACCCCGCCTATGACCTCGCCTCGGTGCTGGAGGATGCGCGCCGCGACGTCTCGCCGGCGGTCGAGGCGGCGATGCTCGATCGCTATGTCGCCGCGACCGGGCAGGGCGAGGCGTTTCGGACCGCCTATTGGGCGCTCGCCGCGCAGCGCAACACGCGCATCCTCGGCGTCTTCGTGCGGTTGTGGAAGCGCGACGGCAAGCATGGCTATCGCCGTTTCCAGCCGCGCATGTGGGGCCTGCTCCAACGCGATCTCGCGCATCCCGCGCTTGTCCCCGTTCGGCAATGGTTCGACGCCAATGTGCCCGCTGAAAAGCGGGCCGAGGCGTGGTTGGAGCGGGGCGTATGAGCGCGAGGATCGACAGCGCGATGGTGATGGCGGCGGGGCTCGGCAAGCGGATGCGTCCGCTGACCGCGACGCGGCCCAAGCCGCTGGTGCGCGTCGCGGGCAAAGCGCTCATCGACCACAGCCTCGACCGGATCGAGGCGGCGGGGATCGGCCATGTCGTCGTCAACGTCCATTATCTCGCCGACGCATTGGAAGCGCATCTGGCGGCGCAGCGGCGGCCGTTCACGATCGCGATTTCGGACGAGCGGACGCGGCTTCTCGAAACCGGCGGCGGGATGGTCAAGGCGCTGCCGCTGCTCACCGGCGACCCGATCCTGATCGTCAACAGCGACAATATCTGGACCGACGGGCCACAGGACAGCATCGCGAACCTCGCGCGCCACTGGGACGGCGAGCGCATGGACGCGCTGCTGCTCGTCATCCGGCAGGCGAGCGCGACCGGGCATCGCGGCAAGGGCGATTTTCACATGGATGCGGCGGGACGGCTGTCGCGGCGGCGGCCCGGGCGCGTCGCGCCCTTCGTCTATACCGGCGTCCAGCTCGTATCGCGCCGCTTTCTGGACGGGGCGCCCGACGGACCCTTTTCGACCAACATCCTGTGGGACCGCGCGATCGACGCCGGGCGACTCTACGGCGTCGCGCATATGGGGCAGTGGTTCGACGTCGGAACGCCTGCCAGCATCGCGCCGACCGAAGCCGCGCTCATCGATGGGTGATGCAAAACCCTCGATCTTTTCGATTCCGGTCCACCGGGCCTTCGCCGACGCGCTCGTCGCAGGGCTTGTCGAACGCTTCGACGATGGCGCGTTGGGGCTCGCGCATGGGCTGATCCTGCTGCCCAGCAATCGGGCGCGCAGTGCGGTACAGGCTGCGTTCGTGCGCGCGGGCGGCGCCGGGCTGCTGATGCCGCGGCTTGCGGTGATCGGCGACGCCGATCTCGACGAATCGGTCGCGCTCGCGCTCGATGCGATCGGAGACGCCGATCCGGTTCCGCCCGCGATCGAGCCGTTGCACCGGCGGCTGTTGCTGGCCGATCTGATCGAACGCCACACGCCCGACGGCGAAGCGCCGATCCGCGGAGCCGCGGCGTTCCAGCTGGCCGACGGGCTCGCCCGCGTCATCGACCAGCTCTATTACGAAGAGGTGCGCGTCCGCGCGCTCACCGACCTCGACCTCGGGGCGTTCGCCGCCCATTGGCAGGCATCGCTCGGGCGGCTGCGCCTGCTCGTCGACCATTGGCCGGCGCTGCTCGCGCAGACGGGCAGCATCGATCGCGCCGACCGCCGCAACCGGCTGCTCGATCGGGTGAATGCGGGATGGCGTGCAGCGCCGTCGGCGCGCTTTACCGTCGCGGCGGGCATCACCACCGCGGCTCCGGCGATCGCCCGCCTGCTGCGTGTCGTCGCCGATATCGATCGGGGGATGGTGGTGCTGCCGGGTCTCGACCAAGCGATGACGGCGGAGGAATGGGAGGTCCTGGGACCGACCGGACCCGATCCGGAGACCTCTGTCAGGCCGCTGGAAACGCACCCGCAATATCATCTCAAACTCTTGCTCGACCGGATGGGCGTGCACCGCGACGAGGTGCGGGTGTGGGACGGGGAATCGCCCTTCGATGGCCCACGGGCCCGTACGCCCTTTGCGTCGCTGCTCTTCGCCCCCGCCGACTATACGGCGCAATGGCAGGCGGCGGGCGAACTGGCGGCAGCGACCGCCGGCATGGCGGGCGCCGTGTTCGCCGACGATGGGCAGGAGTCGCAGGGCATTGCCCTGTTGATGCGCGAGGCGATCGAGACCCCCGGGCGCACCGCGGCGCTGGTCACACCCGACCGCGCGCTTGCCGAACGTGTCGCGACGGCGCTCACCCGCTGGGGCATCCGGGTCGACGACAGCGCGGGACAACCGCTTTCGCGCACGCCGCCGGGCGCGCTGTTGCTCCTGCTTGCCAAGCTGGCGGCCGATTTCGATCCCGTCGCCCTTCTGTCGCTGCTGGCGCATCCGCTCGTTCGCAGGGGAGAAGGCCGGACGCCCTGGCTCGATCAGGTGCGACGGCTCGACCTGCTCCTGCGCGAACCCGGCCTCGAACCCGGATGGCGGGGCGTCCGGGCTCGGATCGCGGAGCGCGCGGCCGACCCCAGGGCGGGGCACGGTCTTGCGGCCTTGGTTCAGCCCTGGTGGACCGAGGTGTCGGATGCACTCGAAACGGCGCTTGCACCCTTCGCGGCGGAGCAGGCGCCTCCCGCAACGCTGCTGGACGCCCTGCAGGCGGCGTTGGAAGCCTTGGCGGCGGAGGCCGTGTGGGCCGGTCCCGACGGCCGGATGCTCGCAGGACTGTTCGACCAGTGGGCGCTCGCGCGAGGTGACGGGCCGGCGCTCGTCGACCCCGGCGACTTCCCCGCGATGCTGGGGCAATTGCTCGCTCAGGCGAGCGTCCGCCCGCCCTATGGCGGCCATCCGCGCTTGTTCATCTGGGGCCTGCTCGAGGCGCGGCTCCAGCGCGCCGACCTGATGATTCTCGGCGGGCTCGACGAAGGGCGCTGGCCCGCCGCCACGCAGCCCGACCCCTGGCTTGCGCCGGGCATTCGCCGGCTGCTCGGCCTGCCCGCGCCCGAGCGGCAACAGGGGATGGCGGCGCACGACTTTGCCGGCGCGCTCGGCGCGAGCGAGATCGTCATCACGCGGGCGCAGCGCAGCGGCGGCGATCCGGCGGTCGCCTCGCGCTTCTGGCTGCGGCTGACCGCGCTCGCGGGCGACCTTGCCGAACCGGCGCCGGGCGGCGTGCCGATCACCCGCCTCGCGGCGATGCTCGACGCGCCGCCCGGCGATCCGCAACCGGCCGCGCGGCCATCGCCCCGTCCCCCGGCGGCCGATCGTCCGCGCCGGATCAGCGTCACTGCCGTCGACCGTCTCGCCCGCGATCCCTATGGCTATTATGCGAGCCAATTGCTCGGCCTGTCGGCACTCGACCCGTTGAGCGCGGCCCCCGACCCGCGCTGGCGCGGCACGCGCCTTCACAAGCTGTTCGAGGATTGGGTGCGTGGCGGCGCGACGCCCGCCGGGTTCGAGGCCGAACTCGACGCGCTGCGCGGCGATCCGGCGCTCGACGCGATCGCGCGCGCCTTCTGGCTTCCGCGGATCGAGCCGGCGCTGCGCTGGGCTGCGGCGCAGGTCCACGATGCCGAAGGGCGCAAGCCGCTCGGGGTCGAGGTGCGCGGGGAAACGGTCGCGAGCGGTGTCACCCTCTATGGCAAGGCCGACCGCGTGGACCGCGACGCAGACGGCCGACTCGCGATCGTCGACTATAAATCGGGCGGCGCGCCGAGCCCGAAGGCGGCGTATGAGAAGCTCGACAACCAGCTAGGCCTCCTGGGCCTGATCGCACAGCGCGGCGGGATGGAGGGCATCGACGCCGCCGATGTCGCCGCGCTCGAATATTGGAGCCTGCGTCCCGATCGCCGCGCAGGCGGCGCCGGCAAAATCTCGAACAGCTATGGTCCGCGCAGCGGGCTCAAGAGCGCCGAGGCGGCAATCGACCATGCCGCCGACGCGCTCGCCGACCTCGCCGCGCGCTATCTGCT
>CAZSMB010000044.1:0-5369 GCA_964607625.1 uncultured Sphingopyxis sp.
GGGCCTTCGCTGGCCTCGCGGCGCATGCGGCGAGCGGTCCGCTCGTGACGGATCGCCGCCTCGCGCAGGCGGCGCGCAAGGAAGGGATCGTCGGTAAGCTCGGCCTTGCGCCGAGCGACGCGCGCCATTTGCTCATAATAGATCGCGTCGCGAATTGGCTCCATCCGGCGGGCTATAGCCGCTTAAGGTAAGCGAAGCCCTAACCACACCGGATACGGGAAATCAGTGCTTCGGCGTATCCGTTACCAGCGGGACGACACGCAGCATAGCCGCGGCGGCGAACAGGAGCGTCGCCGCCGCAAAGACCATCGTCCAGATGGGGTCGCCGGGAAAGAAGGCCTGCATGATCGACCCCATCACCGTCGCGACCAGCAGCTGAGGCACCACGACGAACACGTTGAACAGTCCCATGTAAATGCCGAGCTTCGCCTGGGGCAGGCTGGATGCCAGAATGGCATAGGGCATGGCGAGCACCGAGGCCCAGAAGATGCCGATGAAGACTTCGCATGCGACCAGATGCGCTGCGTCGCGGAGCACGAAGAAGCCGGCGTAGCCGATCGCGCCGCAGATCAGGCCGACGATATGCGTCCGCGCGGCCCCGATACGCCGTGCAAGCCAGGGCAACAGCGTCAGCGCGGCAAGGGCCGCCACGCCATTGTAGATCGCGAACAGCTCGCCGACCCAATTGCCCGCAGCCTGATAGGCGGCGCTCGCGGCATCGGTCGCGCCATAGTGATATTGGGCGACGATCGGGGTGGTGTTGATCCACATGATGAACAGCGCCGACCAGCTGAAGAACTGGACGACGGCGAGCCGCTTCATCAGCGGCGGCATGCCGGAGAAATCGCCGACGATGCTCGAAAGCATATTGTCCGTGTTGTCGCGGCGCGCGAGCGCGATCGCGGCGATCGAGGCCAGGCCATAGCCCGCGAAGAGGGCGCCGAGCAGCAACACCTCGCGCAGCAGGCCGAGCCGCATCTGGACGAACGCAACCGCTGCCCCCGCCGCGAGCCACCCGAACCCGGTGACATAGCTGTGCGAGGCGAGCGCGCGCATCGACGGAGTGGCGGCCGCGTCGCGGTCGCTGTCGAACGCCGCCATGCGGACGGGGTCATATTCCTCGGTCGTCGCCACGGTCCACAGAACCGACAGGAACAGCGCCGCTCCGCCGAACCAGAAGGCATAGCGCACGGTGTCGGGGATCTGGCCCGGTGGTGCGACATTGGCGACGCCCAGCGCCTCCATCGCGGCGGGGAACAGCGACCCGACGACCGCGCCGGCGCCGATGAACGCGGTTTGCACGGCATAGCCTGCGCTATGCTGGTCCTTGCGCAGCATGTCGCCAACGAAGGCGCGGAAAGGCTCCATCGAAATGTTGAGCGACGCGTCGAGCAGCCAGAGCATGACCGCGGCGAACCAGACGGCCGGGCTTTCGGGCATCGCGAACAGCGCGATCGCGGCGAGGACCGCACCAGCCAGGAAATAGGGGCGTCGCCGGCCCAGCCGACCGAGCCAGGTGCGGTCGCTCATATGTCCGATGACCGGTTGGACGAGCAGGCCGGTCAGCGGCGCCGCGATCCACAGGCCGGGCAGCTTTTCGAGATCTTCCCCGAGCGACTGGAAGATGCGGCTCATATTCGCATTTTGCAGCGCGAAGCCGATCTGGATCCCGAAAAAGCCGAAACTGATGTTCCACAGGCCGGCAAAGCCCTGCCGCGGCTTTTCCATCGCTACCTCCCCCTCCGGCCGCACGGCGCGGCTCTGGTTTCGCCGGAACCTTGCCGCGCGGCGGGGGAGGGGGCAAGCGAGCCCGCGCCTTTGGTATACGAATACATGGGGTGCGCCCTATACTGCGGTGCTCTTGCGCTTGATCAGCCGCGCGGGCAGCACCGTGCGTTCCACATCCCGTCCGTCGATGCGGCGCAGCAGCGCGTCGACCAGCATTTCGCCCGCGCCCTTCATGTCCTGCATCACCGTCGTCAACGTGGGCGACGTCAGGCTGGCGGCGGGGATATCGTCGAAGCCGATGATCGCGACATCGCGCGGCATAGACAGGCCGGCTTCGGCAAAGGCGCGCATCGCACCGATTGCGATCAGGTCGCTGCCCGCGAACACCGCGTCGAAATGCCGCCTCCCGGCCAGCAGCCTCGTCGCCGCAGCATAGCCCGACTCCTCGGACGATATCGCATCGGCCTGCAACGCGGGGTCGGGTTCGATGCCGGCAGCGCGCATCGCCCGGCACAGCCCCGTATAACGGTCCTGGAATTCGGGCGCATGGTCCGACGCATCGCCCAGAAAGGCAACGCGGCGCCGCCCGATCTCGACCAGATGCGCGCCGGCCTGTTCGCCCGCGCCGATATTGTCCGATCCCACGGTCAGGCCGATGCTGTCTTCGGACACCGATCCCCAGCGCACGAACTTGGTATCCATCTCGACCAGATGTTCCAGCTTTGCGCGATAGAGCTGATAGTCGCCATAGCCGAGCAGGATGATGCCGTCGGATCGATGGCTGTCCTGATAGGTGACGTGCCAGTCGTTCTGCATTTCCTGGAAGCTGATGAGCAGGTCATAGCCCTTGAGCGCGCACTGGCGCGTGATCGATCCCAGCATCGACAGGAAGAAGGGGTTGATCATCGATTCGTCGGGGGTGGGGTCTTCGAAGAAGAGCAGGGCCAGGGTATGGGTGCGCTGCGAACGCAGGCTAGAGGCGTTTTTGTCGACGGTGTAGTTGAGTTCGCGCGCGATACGTTCGATGTTGGCGCGGGTCGTGGCGCTCACCGACTTGCTGCCGCGCAGCGCGCGCGACACGGTCGGTTGCGACACGCCGGCAAGATAGGCGATGTCGAACGACGTCGGCTTGGACGACGGCGGCCGTCCCATGATCCTCTCCTGCCGCGGCGGCTGTCGCGCCCCCTTTCCGGTGTAGCGGCTGCGCGGTCGCGTGCAAGGATTTGCATGGAGCGCGCGCCGGGTCGGAAAATGCCGCGTCATCCTGTGATATTTTCGCGACAGCGGGTCGTCGTGCATATTATGCGTATACGTATACCCTATGGCGGCGCGCGCCGATTGGTTTCAATTGCGCGGCTCAAGATGGGAAAGCCCACGTGTCGGAGAGGAGCCTGGCGGAGACGATCGTCCCCGGGACCGATGCGCGGCCAAACCGCCCGTCTGAGCCAGGGGAATCAAAACATGACCATGCCGACCATTTTCCGCCGCGGGACGAGCGCGATCGCTCTGGGGCTCGCGCTGACCGCCATGCTGCCTGCGACCGTCTATGCGCAGGACAGCGGTGATGCCGCCCCCGCCGACGACGCAGGAACTGACGGCGCGATCGTCGTCACCGGCATTCGCGGCGCCATCAACAATTCGGTCCAGGCAAAGAAGAAGAACACCTCGATCGTCGAGGTCGTCTCGGCCGAAGACATCGGCAAGCTTCCGGACCTTTCGATCGCCGAATCGCTTTCGCGCCTTCCCGGCCTCGCGACGCAGCGGCTCGACGGGCGCGCGAACGTCGTGTCGATCCGCGGCCTGGCCCCGGACTTCACGACGACGCTGCTCAATGGCCGCGAACAGGTGTCGGCGAGCAACAACCGCGGGGTAGAGCTCGATCAATATCCGTCGGAACTGCTGAACGGAGCGGTTGTCTACAAGACGCCCGACGCGTCGCTCATCGGGCAGGCGCTCGGCGGGACGATCGACATGCGGACGGTTCGCCCCCTCGCCTATGGCAAGCGGGCGATCGCGGCCGGCGCGCGCATCGAATTCAACGATCTCGGCAAGCTCAACCCTGACATTTCGGACAAGGGATATCGCGCCAATATCTCGTACATCGACCAGAATGCCGACGGCACGCTCGGCTGGGCGATCGGCTATGCGCGCATGCAGTCGCCGACCGCCGAAGAGCGATTCAACGCCTGGGGCTACCCCGAAGCGACCGACGGTACCAACACGGCTTTCATCATCGGCGGTGCCAAGCCCTATGTTAAGTCGAACGAGCTGAAGCGCGATGGCGTGATGGGCGTGCTCGAATGGGAGCCCAACGACAAGTTCCACACGACCCTCGACGGCTATTGGTCGAAGTTCAAGGATGTCCAGCGCCTGCGCGGCATCGAGTTCCCGCTGGCGTGGGGCAATTCGACGCTGCTGCCCGGTTTCACCATCGAGGACGGCCTGGTAACCAAGGGCACCTGGTCGGGGACCGAGGCGGTCATGCGCAACGACGTCGTCCATCGCGATTCGACGATTATCGCCGGCGGCTGGAACGCGCAGTTCAAACCCAATGAAAAGCTGACGCTGGAACTCGACCTCGGTTATTCGCACCTCAAGAAGACCGAGGAAAATCTCGAGATCTATCTGGGTACCGGACGCGGCGGCGGCGTCGGCGCACGCGAAACCGCGCTGGGTTTCGAGATGCGCCCCGATGGCGGCATCATCCTCGACCCCTCGCTCGATTATGCCGATCCCAACCTGTTCCTGATTACCGATCCGCAGGGCTGGAACAGCTGCGGCGGCGCGGTGCCGAATTGCCAGGACGGCTTCGTCAACACGCCGAAGATCAAGGACGAGCTGAAGTCGCTGCGTCTGCAGGCGACGCAGGAACTGGACGGCGCGATCAGCAGCATTCGGGTCGGCGCCAATTATTCGGACCGCAAGAAGAGCCTCGACGATCGCGGCTTCGTGCTGACCAGCAAGGATTATCCGGCCGATACGGCGGTGCCTTCGGACTATCTCTATGATCCGGTATCGCTCGATTTCATCGGCATCCCCGGAATGGTCGCGTTCGACAGCTGGCGCTATTACAACGACGGCAATTATACGCTGACCGACGAAGCCGGCTGGACTCCGGGGCGCATCTTCAACGATTATACGATCCACGAAAAAGTGCTGACGGGCTTCATCCAGGCCAATTTCGATAGCGCGGGCGATACGCCCGTGCGTGGCAACGTCGGCGTCCAGATCGTGCATTCCGACCAGACGGGGTCGAGCTTCTATGCACAGGTCGTCGATGGGCAGACCCAGTCCGCGCCGGTCACCGACGGCGCGACCTATACCGACATCCTGCCCAGCCTGAACCTGACGGTCGAGTTTGCCGACAACACATTCCTGCGCTTCGGTGCGGCCCGCATGCTGGCGCGTGCGCGCATGGACCAGTTGAAGCCGGGCGGCGGCGTCAATTTCGATTCGTCGAAGCGGAATAACACCGACATCAACGCCTCGCCCTGGTCGCTCGATCTCGGCAATGCGAAGCTGCGCCCGCTGATGGCCGATACCGTCGACATCGCGCTCGAGAAATATTTCGGCCAGGGTGCCTATGTGTCCGTGGGCGGCTTCTACAAATATCTCGAAAATTACATCTACCGGCAGAACGA
>CAZSMB010000044.1:5469-7570 GCA_964607625.1 uncultured Sphingopyxis sp.
CTGGGCATCCTGCTCCAGGCTTCGAACCTCACGAACGAGCCGTTCGTCACCTATTACAACAATGATCCGCGCCAGATTCGCGACTATCAGAATTATGGCCGCAACTTCATGGCCGGCATCACCTACAAATTCTGACGGTGTCGGGGCGGCGTCGAAATTCGCGGCGCCGCCACCCTTCAGGCGGGCATGAGAGGTAGGGTCTCCAAGGTGGGCGACAATCGCGTCACGAAGGTGGTGATCGTCGGGGGCGGCACGGCGGGCTGGATGGCCGCCGCCGCCCTGTCCCGCATGATGGGCCATCTGTCGATCCGGCTGGTCGAAAGCGAAGAGATCGGAACGGTTGGCGTCGGCGAGGCCACCATTCCCGCCATCCGGCTGTTCAACGCGCTGATCGGCCTCGACGAGGATGACTTCATCCGCGAAACGCAGGGGACGTTCAAACTCGGTATCGAGTTTCGCGACTGGGGCCGGATCGGCGACGCCTATATGCACGCGTTCGGCCAAATCGGGCGCAGCCTCGGTATCCTTCAATTCCCGCAATATTGGCTGCGCGGCCGGAGCGAAGGCGTGGCCGGCGCGCTGGGCGACTATTCGCTGACCGAAACCGCCGCGCGCCGGAATCGGTTCGCGCGATTACCCCAGATCCCCAACACGAGCCTCGACGGCATCACCTATGCCTTTCAATTCGATGCCGCCCTCTATGCCGCGCATCTACGCAAGGTCGCCGAGCGAGCCGGCGTCGTGCGGACCGAGGGCAAGGTTCGCCGTGTCCTGCGCAACGCCGACGACGGGCATATCGCAACGCTGGTCCTCGAAAATGGCGAGGAAATCGGCGGCGAGCTTTTCATCGATTGCTCGGGCTTTCGCGGCCTGCTGATCGAGGAAGCACTGGAAACGGGGTTCGAAGACTGGTCGCACTGGCTACCCTGCGATCGTGCGATCGCGGTGCCCAGCGAAAATGTCAGTCCGGCGCGACCCTATACCCAGGCGATCGCACATCGCTGCGGCTGGCAATGGCGCATCCCGCTCCAGCATCGCACGGGCAACGGCCATGTCTTCTGCAGCGATTTCATCGGGGAGGATGAAGCCACGTCGATCCTGCTCGCCAATGTCGAGGGTCGCCCGCTGGCCGAGCCACGGACGCTGCGCTTTCGGGCCGGGATGCGACGGCGCGCCTGGAATGGCAATGTGGTCGCGCTGGGCCTGTCCTCGGGTTTCCTCGAACCGCTCGAATCGACCAGTATCCACCTGATCCAGAACGGCATTGCGAAACTATTGTCGCACTTCCCCGACCGGGATTTCGCGCCGACGAACATCGACGCCTATAATCGGCGCATCGCCTTCGATTACGAACGGATCCGGGATTTCATTATCCTTCACTATCACGCCAACCAGCGAACCGATTCACCCTTCTGGGTGCGATGCCGCGAAATGGCGATACCGGAAACGCTGGCGCGAAAGATCGACCTGTTCAAAACGCACGGCCGCATCTTTCGCGAGGAAGACGAGCTGTTCATCGAGATCGCATGGTTTCAGGTGCTGACCGGCCAGAATGTCGTGCCGCAGAGCTATCATCCGATGGCCGACGCGCTGACCCGCGAGGAACTGGAAGGTTTTTTCTCCGACATCGCGGCGATCGTTGCCGGCACCGCATCGCGTCTGCCCACGCACGCCGACTTTATCGCGCGACATTGCGCGGCAGGAGCGCACGCATGAATTTCCTGGTATCGATCGCGGCGCTGGCCGTCGCCGCCGCGTCGCCGTCGACTGCCCCGGTCGACTATCGCGAGCGTCCCGCGAGCGACGAGGTCATCTATTTCGTACTGCCCGATCGCTTCGAAAACGGCGATTCGGCGAACGATCGCGGTGGGATGCAGGGCAATCGGCTGCGGACCGGGTTCGACCCTGCCGCCAAAGGCTTTTTCCACGGCGGCGACCTTGCCGGCCTGACCCGCCGGCTCGATTACATCCAGGGGCTCGGCGCAACCGCGATATGGCTGGCGCCGATCTTCAAGAACAAGGCGGTGCAGGGATCGAAAGGGCAGGAGAGCGCGGGCTATCACGGCTATTGGGTGACCGACTTCACGCGCGTCGATCCGCA
>CAZSMB010000044.1:7670-19740 GCA_964607625.1 uncultured Sphingopyxis sp.
TCGCGTCGGCGGACAATTGGGCGAAGATGGTCGACCCGCGCTTTGCCTACACCCCCGTCGTGCCGAAGGGCGAAGAGCGGGTGAAGGTGCCTGCGTGGCTCAACGATCCGATCTATTATCACAACCGCGGCAACAGCGACTGGGTCGGCGAATCCTCGCTCTACGGCGATTTTTCCGGGCTCGACGATCTCGCGACCGAAAATCCGCGCGTGGTCCGGGGCTTTATCGACATCTATGGCAAGTGGATCGACGATTTCGGCATCGACGGCTTTCGCATCGACACCGCGCGGCATGTGAATCCCGAATTCTGGCAGGCGTTCGTCCCCGCGATGCGCGCCCGGGCGAAGGCGCGGGGCATTCCCAATTTCCACATCTTCGGCGAAGTCGCTCTCGGCGGCGTCGATCCGGGCGCGCTGGCCGCCTATACGCAGCGCGACGGGCTTCCCGCGGTGCTCGATTTCAGCTTCGCCCATGCGTTGATCGACGCGGTGGGCGGGACAAAGGGCACCGACGTCTTCGCCCGGTTGTTCGATGGCGACGTCCTCTATCGCGGCGGGGCGGGGGCGGCGCTGCAACTGCCGACCTTCGGCGGCAATCACGATATGGGACGCTTTGCAATGTTCGTGCGCAAGGCGAATCCCGGCGCGAACGAGGCGGAACTGCTCAAGCGCGTGATGCTCGGCCACGCAATGCTGCTGACGCTGCGCGGCGTACCGACGATCTACTATGGCGACGAGCAGGGATTCGTCTCCGACGACGGCGATCAACTCGCGCGCGAGGATATGTTCGCCTCGCGCGTCGCGGCCTATAACGACAATGACCTGATCGGTTCGGACGCGACGACCGCAGTCGCCAATTTCGATCCCGCCCAACCGTTGTATCGCGAGATTGCGGCGCTGGCGGCGATCCGGCGCCGGACCCCGGCGCTGCTCCACGGCACGACCCTGCTGAGGGCGTTTTCGGACAAGCCCGGCCTGCTCGCCGTGTCCCGCTTCGACCCCGAAACCGGGCGAGAGGTCGTGCTGGCCTATAATACGTCTGCAAGGCCGCTGTCGGCGCGGATCGCCATCGACATGCGCAGCGCCGCCTTTACGTCTCTTTATGGCGACTGCCCCGTGACGCCCGACGCGCCGGGCAGCCTCACCGTCAACCTCCCCGCCTTCGGCACCCTGATCTGCCGGGCCAGCGATAAAATGGAACGATAGCGTGACGACGAAGCCGATTCTCGCCGAAGCCCTTCCCCACGCCGTACCGGCCCAACCGTGGTGGAAGGGCGCGGTCGTCTATCAAATCTATCCGCGCAGCTTCGCCGATTCGAACGGCGACGGCATCGGCGACCTCGCCGGCATCACCGCCCGGCTCGACCATGTGGCAAAGCTGGGCGCCGACGCGATCTGGCTGTCGCCCTTCTATCCCTCGCCGATGGACGATTTCGGATATGATATCGCCGATTATAGGGGGGTCGATCCGATATTCGGGACGCTCGCCGACTTCGACGCGCTCGTTGCGCGCGCGCATGCGCTGGGGCTCAAGGTCACGACCGACCTTGTTTTTGCCCATACCTCCGACCGCCATGCCTGGTTTGCCGAAAGCCGTGCGAGCCGGGACAATGACAAGGCCGACTGGTACGTCTGGGCCGACGCGAAGCCCGACGGGTCGCCCCCGACCAATTGGCAATCGGTTTTCGGCGGGCCCGCGTGGACGTGGGACGCGCGGCGCGGCCAGTATTTCATGCATAATTTCCTGTCGAGCCAGCCGCAGCTCAATGTGCATAACCGTGACGTGCAGGACGCGTTGCTCGACGTCGTCCGCTTCTGGCTCGACCGCGGCGTCGACGGTTTCCGGATCGATGCGATCAACTTTTCGATGCACGATCCCGACCTGCGCGACAATCCGCCCGCGCCGCCATCGAACAAGGTTCGGACCCGGCCGTTCGATTTCCAGCAGAAGATCTACAATCAGTCGCACCCCGATATCGCGCTCTTCCTCGAACGGATTCGCGCGCTCACCGATCAATATGACGACCGCTTCACCGTCGCCGAGGTCGGCGGCGACGATGCCATGCGCGAAATGAAGCTGTTCACCGCCGGCGAGCGGCGACTCAACAGCGCCTATGGCTTCGACTTCCTTTATGCCGACCGGCTGACCCCGCAGTTGGTACGCGAGGCCGCCGAGGGCTGGCCTGACGCCCCCGGTGTCGGATGGCCGAGTTGGGCATTCGAAAATCACGATGCGCCGCGCGCGGTATCGCGCTGGACCCCGGCAGACGTCGACGCAGCTGCCTTTGCGCGGATGAAGATGGCATTGCTCTGCGCGCTGCGCGGCAACATCATTCTCTATAACGGCGAGGAGTTGGGGCTCGATCAGGTCGATATCCCGCTCGAGCTGGTGAAGGATCCAGAGGCTCTGAAGAACTGGCCGCTGACCCTGTCGCGCGACGGTGCGCGCACCCCCCTGCCTTGGGTTGCCGGTGGAACGCATGCGGGCTTTTCCAACGCCGATCCGTGGCTCCCGCTGGGCGCTGGCCACGCCGCGCTCGCGGTCGACCGCCAGCAGGACGATCCCGATTCGATGTTATCGCTTACCCGCCGCCTCGTCGCGCTGCGCGCCGCGCATCCGGCCTTGCGGCACGGCGGCAACGCCCATTGGGTCGCCGAGGGCGACCTGCTCGCCTTCGACCGCGTCGGCGGCGGCGAGGTGGTGCGATGCCTGTTCAATTTCGGCGGTGCCCCGATCGCGGTGGCCGCGCTGACCTCCGGCGGCGCGCCGCTGGTCGCCCTCGGCAATGCCGATAATGCCATGCTGCCGCCGTGCGGCGCGCTCTGGCTCCAGATGAAAGGATGAATATGCTCCGTTTCGCTCCCCTCGCGTTGCTCGGCGCGCTCGCTACTCCCGCCGCCGCACAGGACGCCCCGGCGCCGCTGACCGCGACCTCGCCCGACGGCAGCATCACGCTGACCATCGCGACCGACAATGACGCGCGCCCGACCTGGTCGTTGTCGCGCAAGGGCAAGCTGCTCATCGCGCCGTCGAAGCTCGGCTTTCTGCTCACCGACGGTATCGCGCTCCAGCGCGGCTTCGCGATCGATGGCGCCGAACGGGCGAGCGGCGACGATACGTGGGAACAGCCGTGGGGCGAAAGCCGCTATGTTCGCAACAAATACAACGAAATCCTGATCCGCTTCCGCCAGAACGAAAGCTGGGGCGGCCACGCGATGAACCTGCGGTTTCGCCTGTTCGATAACGGCATCGGCTTTCGTTACGAGCTTCCCGAGCAGTCGGGGCTGAAGACGGCGAAAATCGCCGACGAGATTACCGAATTCGACATCGTGCCCAAGGGCACCGCCTGGTGGATCACCGGCGGCGAATGGAATCGCTATGAGCAAATCTATCAAAAGACGCCGATCGACGCCGTGTCGACCGCGCACACGCCGATCACGATGCGGCTCGACGACGGCACGCATCTGGCGTTCCACGAAGCGGCGCTCGTCGATTATGCCGGCATGTGGTTCAAGCGCGTCGAGGGGCAAAAGTTCCGCGCGACGCTCGCGCCTTCGTCGCGTGGGCCGCGCGTCGTGCGCGACCTGCCGTTCGCGACGCCGTGGCGCACGATGCGGGTGGCGGATGATGCGGCGGGGATTGTCGAGAACAATCTCGAGCTCAACCTCAATGAACCGAACAAGCTGGGCGACGTCAGCTGGTTCAAGCCCATGAAATATATCGGTATCTGGTGGGGGATGATCCGCGGCGACTGGAGCTGGGCCGAAGGGCCGCAGCACGGCGCGACGACCGAACGGACCAAGAAATACATCGATTTCGCCGCAAAGCACGGCTTTGGCGGGGTTCTCGTCGAAGGGTGGAACAAGGGCTGGAACGGCAATTGGTTCGGCCACGGCGACGCGTTCAGCTTTACCCAGGCAACCCCCGACTTCGACCTGAAGGCGATCACCGACTATGCGCGCAAGAAGGGCGTGACGCTGATCGGCCACCACGAGACCGGCGGCAATATCGCCAATTACGAGGCGCAGCTGGACGATGCGATGAAGCTGTACGGCACGCTGGGCGTCGGGCTGGTGAAAACGGGCTATGTCGCCGACGCTGGCGGGATCATCGCGCCGGGGGCGACCCCCGGCACCACGGCGATGGAATGGCACGACGGCCAGCGGCAGGTCGAACATCATCTGAAGGTCGTCGAAACCGCGGCCAAATATCATGTCGCGGTAAATGCCCACGAACCGGTAAAGGACACGGGCCTGCGCCGCACCTATCCCAACTGGGTCGCCCGCGAAGGCGCCCGCGGCATGGAATATAATGCCTGGGGCGCCTTCGCCAACGGCCCCGACCACGAACCGACGCTCGTCTATACGCGCATGCTGTCGGGCCCGATGGACTTCACCCCGGGCGTGCTCAGCCTCGAAGGCGCGAACCACGCGCCGCTCGCCTCGACGCTGGCAAAGCAGCTCGGCCTGTATCTCGCCATTTACTCGCCGATCCAGATGGCGGCCGACTTCGTCGAAACGCTCGAAAAATATCCGCGCGAACTCGCCTTCATCGAACAGGTGCCGGCCGATTGGTCCGAAAGCCACCTGATCGCGGGCGAGGTCGGCGACTATGCGATCTTCGCGCGCAAGGACCGGAACAGCGAGGATTGGTACGTCGGGGGCGTCAACGACGCGACCGACCGCACGCTGACCCTGGCCTTCGATTTCCTCGACCCCGGCAAGACCTATACCGCGACGGTGTGGAAAGACGGCGAGGGAGCGACCTATCTGACCGAGGCGCGGCACCGCATCGCCTATGACACCATCAAGGTGAAGAAGGGCGATCGCTACAAGCTGTGGCTCGCCCCCGGCGGCGGCGCCGCGATCCGGCTGCATCCCGCCGAATAGGGCCGAAGGGGCGGGTCGTGCGCCACGCGGCCCGCACCATCGTTTACGCGGCTTTTACCAGTCCCGGTGCATGGCTGTTACCGATATTCGCCACTGGGGATGAATGATGGACAGCATGCGCGGACTGCTTTCGGGCAGCCACGGCCAGGAAGATGGCGGGATCGACGCGCCGGTCGCGGTGGGCGTCGACGAAAGGCGGATGCAGGTCCGGGCCTATAATTACTGGGCGTCCCTGCTCGGCGAGCGCGCCTATCCCTCGGTCGAGGATCTCGACCTCGACAATGCCGTCGATTTCGGCCCCTATTCGGTGCTGCTCGACTTCACCGCCGGGATCGAGGACCCGGCGCTCGCCTTCCTTGGCGAGCGGATCGCCGACGAATCGCAGGTCGACGAAGATGTCCACTATATCAGCCAGATACCGGGACGTTCGCTGCTGTCGCGGCTGACCGACCATTATCTTCAGATCATCGCCAACCGCGCGCCGATCGGCTTTGAGGCCGAGTTCGAGAACGACCGCGGGGTGACGATCATGTATCGCGGCATCCTGTTGCCCTTCTCGTCCGACGACGACACGATCGACTTCATCCTCGGCGTGATAAACTGGAAAGAAGCCGCGCCTGCCGACCAGCAGGAGGAATTGCAGCTTTCGGTCGACCAGGCTTTGCGCGGCGCCGCGCCGCTGGTCGCCCCGGTTCCGGTGTGGGCCGACGGCCCCGACTCGGGGCATATGGACGACGACGCCGCGCCGGGTTTTGCCGCGCTCGACGACGCGCCCGACATGCCGAGCGGCCCGCTGGTGCGGCGCGGCGGCGCAGCGCAGGTCGACGCCGACGCGGCGGCAGCGGAGGGCCCCGGTCCCGACGCCGAACTCGCCGATTGGCTCGCCACCGCGCGCGAAACCGCCGAACGCGCCCTCGCCGCCGACAGCCGCAGCCGCACCGCGCTCTATCAGGCGGTCGGCAAGGCCTGGGATTTCGCGCTCGCGGCCGAGGCCCAGCCGGGCGCCTTTGCCGAACTGCTCGACGATGCCGGCCTGCGGGCGCAGGAGCGCGCGCCGATGACCCCGGTGGTCAAGCTGGTCTTTGGCGCGAAGTACGACAAGACGCGCCTTGCCGAATATGCGTGCGTACTCGGCCATGCGAAGGACGAAGGCGTCGCTCGCGGCGAACTCGCAACCTATCTCGACCGCTATCCCGGCGGGCTCAAGGGCGTGGTCAAGGATGCGCGCGCGCGCCGCAAGCCCGCGGCGGCGACCGCGGCGGTCGATGCAAAGCTCGATGCCCTGCGCGCGGCCCATCCCGCGGTGATCCTGGACCATGACGCCGGCGACGCCGAGTTCGTGGTGCTGATCGCGCGAACGTTGCCCGGCGGCCATATCGGGATCGTTGCCAAGGCGGCCGACGACCCGGCGCTCGTGGCGCGGCTGGCGAAAAAGGCGGTGGCAATCACCCCCGGCGGCTGACACCGGTATTTGGTGCAGCGCAACAGACGAACCTATCCTTGAAATATTTTTACGCGGGGCGCGCGCGGGGTCTTGAGCCGCGGGCGCGGCAGGCGCATAGGGGCGCGAGCGACAGGGCCGCCCGCCCGTTGGCGACAGGCCCGCCTTTTGGTTCGGATGCTGCACTTTATGCCTGAAACTTCGGAATCGGACGCCCCCACCGTCTCCGCTCCCGCCCTTCCCAAGAAAATCCAGTCCGCCTTCCTGTCCGCGCTGCGCGGCAGCGCGCTTCCCGGCGAGGGCGACGACATGGACGATGCGGCGCTGGCCGACGCGAGCGCCTTTGTCGCACGCACCGCGCTCGACCGCCCCGAAGGCACGCCGGCGCTGGCGCTCGAGCCGATCGCCGCCGACGGCACCGACCGGCGGATGCGGCTGGCGATCGTCAACGACGACATGCCCTTCCTGGTCGACTCGACCTCGCAGGTCGCGGCGGCGCAGGGATTGGTGGTCCACCGCATCCTGCACCCCGTGGTGTCGGCGAAGCGCGACGCCAAGGGGCATCTGACCGAAGCGGGAGCGCCCGAAAAGGGCGGATCGGGCCGCGAGTCGGTGATCTATATGGAGGTCGAGCGCGGCGATGCACGGGCGCGGCGCCGGCTCCTCGACGCGATCGAAGCGGCGCTTGCCGATGTACGCGCGGCGGTCGCCGACTGGAAGGCGATGCGTGCGGCCATGCTCGCGGACGCCGCGATGCGCTGCGACGACGAGGGCGCCGAATTGCTGCGCTGGTTCGAAGGCGGCGCGATGACCCAGCTTGGCCACGAATGGCGGGCGCGGACCGGCGAAGCGCAGGACGCGCTCGGCATTTGCGCGGCGAGCCAGAGCCAGCTGCTGTCCGCCGAAGCGCTCGAATCCGCCTTCGCCTGGTTCGACAACGGCGGCCACGGCCCCTTGCTGATCAAGTCGAACCGGTTGTCGGCGGTCCACCGGCGGGTGCTGCTCGACCTCGTGATCGTCCCCGAATTCAAGGGCAAGGCGGTCGAGCGGCTGTCGATCCACGCCGGCCTGTGGACCAGCCAGTCGCTGTCGACCCCGCCTGCGAAGGTACCGGTGCTGCGCGCGCAACTGACCGCGCTGATGGACAAGTTCGGCTTCGACCCCGCGGGGCATGCCGGCAAGGCGCTCGCGCATGCGCTTACCGCCTTGCCGCACGACCTGCTGATCGCGTTCGATGGCGACTCGCTCGAACGGCTTGCGCTGACCTCGATGTCGATCACCGACCGCCCGCGGCCGAAGCTGGTGACAGTCAGGAGCGCGCTCGGGCGTCACCTGTTCGTATTCGTGTGGCTGCCGCGCGACGAGGTGTCGACCGGTCGCCGCCTCGCGATCGAGGCGATGCTGGCGCGCGAAGCCCGCGCCGGGGTGATCGGCTGGACGATGGTGCTGGAGGATGGCGGCGCGGCGCTGTTGCGCTATACGCTCGACCTGCGCAGCGGCGGGGTCATCCCCGAGGAATCGGCGCTCAACACCATGCTCGAACAGATGGTGCGCGGATGGCAGCCCGAGGTCGAGGCGGCGCTCGCCCGGCGCGGCGATGCCGGCCGCGCGGCGGCGCTTGCGTCGCGGTTCGCGCCGCTCTTTCCGCCCAATTATCGCAACCTCTATGATCCCGAAGAGGCGGCGCGCGACATTTTGCGGCTGCGCGACCTCGACGCCGATCATCGCCGCGGCGTGCGCCTGGCGCTGAAAAGCCTCGACGGCGACGATCGCCTGCGGCTCAAGGTCTACAGCGTGTCGGGCGCGCTTGCGCTTTCGGACGTCGTGCCCGCGCTCGAACATTTCGGGTTCGAGGTGCTGGAGGAAATCCCGACCGCGCTGACCTATGGCCGGATCGCGAGCGGCGACGACGAGCCGCCGGCGTTCATCCATGATTTCACCCTGAAACTGCCCGCCGCGGTCGACGAGACCGCGTTGCTGCCGCACGTCCCCGTGATCGAAGATGCGATCGCCGCGGTCCTGGAGGGACGCGCCGAGAACGATGCGTTCAACGAACTGGTCCTGGTGACCCAGACCGATCCGCAAGCGATCGTCTGGCTGCGTGCCTGGTTCCGCTATCTGCGCCAGGGCGGCTCGGCCTATGGGATGGATACGGTCGTCGCCGCGCTGCGTCACGCATCGGACCTGACCGGCGCGATGGTCGAACGCTTCCGCGCGCTGCACGATCCGAAGGCGAAGGATGCGGACCGCGCCGAGGCGCTTGCGGCGGACATCCAGGCCGATTTCGCCGGGATCAAGTCGATCGACGACGACCGGATCCTGCGCTTGTTCAACGCCGTGGTCGGCGCGACCCTGCGCACCAATGCCTTTGCGCCCGCCGCCGCGGAAGCACTCGCCTTCAAGATCGATTCGAGCCAGATCCCCGGGCTTCCCAAGCCGCTGCCGTGGCGCGAGGTGTTCGTTTACAGCCCGCGCGTCGAGGGCATCCACCTGCGCGCCGGGCCCGTCGCGCGCGGCGGGCTGCGCTGGTCCGACCGGCGCGACGACTTCCGCACCGAAATCCTGGGGCTGATGAAGGCGCAGCGCGTCAAGAATGCCGTGATCGTGCCGACCGGCGCGAAAGGCGGCTTTTATCCCAAGGCCCTGCCCGACCCCTCGATCGACCGCGACGCGTGGTTCGCGGAGGGGACCGAATGCTATCGCATCTTCATCCGCTCGCTGTTGTCGATCACCGACAATCTCGTCGCGGGCAAGGTCGTGCATCCGAAGGGGGTCACGATCCGCGACGGCGAAGACCCCTATTTCGTTGTTGCCGCCGACAAGGGCACGGCGACCTTTTCCGACGTCGCCAACGGCCTGGCGATGGAGCGCGACTTCTGGCTGGGCGATGCGTTCGCGAGCGGCGGCTCCAAGGGCTATGACCACAAGGCGATGGGCATCACCGCCAAGGGCGCCTGGGTCTCGGTCCAGCGTCACTTCGCCGAAATGGGCGTCGACGTGCAGACCGACAGCATCCGGGTCGTCGGCTGCGGCGACATGTCGGGCGACGTGTTCGGCAACGGCATGTTGCTGTCCAGGGCGATCCGGCTGGTCGCGGCGTTCGATCATCGCCACATCTTCCTCGATCCCGATCCCGATCCGGCGAAAAGCTGGAAGGAGCGCCGGCGCATGTTCGACCTGCCGCGGTCGAGCTGGGACGATTATGACAAGGCGCTGATCTCGAAAGGCGGCGGGGTGTTCCCGCGCAGCCAGAAGAGCATCCCGCTGTCCCCCGAGGTCAAGGCGCTGCTCGACCTGTCGGTCGACGAGATCGATCCGCAGGGCCTGATTTCGGCGATCCTGAAAGCGCCCGCCGACCTGCTCTGGTTCGGCGGCATCGGCACCTATGTAAAGGCGGCGAGCCAGAATAATGCCGAGGTCGGCGATCCGGCCAACGACGCGCTGCGCGTCGACGCCGAAGAGTTGCGGGTGCGCGCGGTCGGCGAGGGGGCGAACCTGGGCGTGACCCAGGCGGCGCGCATCGCCTTTGCCGCCAATGGCGGGCGGATCAACACCGACTTCATCGACAATAGCGCCGGGGTCGATTGTTCGGACAACGAGGTCAATATCAAGATCGCGCTGAACCGCGAAATGGCCGAAGGCCGCCTGTCGCAGGACGACCGCGACGCTTTGCTGGTGCGGATGACCGACGATGTCGCGGCGCTGGTGCTCGAGGACAACCGGCTCCAGGCGCTCGCCCTGTCGATCGCCGAAAAGGGCGGAGCGGGGGCGGTGCCGTCGCTCGTGCGGATCATGGAGACGTTCGAGGCGGCCGGCCGGCTCGATCGCAAGGTCGAGGGGCTTGCGGTCAACGACGACCTTCTCCGCCGCTCGCAGGAAGGGCGCGGGCTGACGCGGCCCGAACTGGCGGTGCTGCTTTCGACCGCGAAGCTGGCGCTGCAGGACGCGATCGAGGCGAGCGACCTGCCCGACGATCCGGCGCTGGCGAGCGATCTCGCGGCGGCGTTTCCGGAAGAGATGCAGCGCGACTTCGCGAAGGCGATCGCCGGGCACCAGCTGCGCCGCGAGATTATCGCGACCAAGCTGGCGAACCGCATCGTCAACCGGCTGGGCATCGTCCATCCGTTCGAGCTGGTCGAGGAGGAAGGCTGTGCGCTCGGCGATGTCGCGGCGGCGTTCGTCGCCGCCGAGCGGCTGCTCGGCATGGACGCGATCTGGGCCTCGCTCGACGAGGCGAAGGTCGACGAAGGCATCCGCCTGTCGCTGTTCGGGCAGGCGGCTTCGGCGATGGCCTCGCAGATGGCGGACGTCCTGCGCGTCGCGCCGACCGGCGCGCAGCCCGGCCCGATCGTGGCGCGGCTCGAGCCCGGGGTCGAACGGCTCAGCGGCCGCGTCGACAGCCTGCTGGGCGAATCGGTGCGGCGGCAGTGGGAGGCGCTGAGCCAGCAATTGCTCGATGCCGGCGCGCCCGATGCGCTCGCGGCGTCGGTCGTGCGCCTGTTCAAGCTCGACGGCGCGATCGGCATCGTCGACCTTGCTGAACGGCGCGGCGACGACGAGGTCGCGGTGACGCACGCCTTCACCCATCTCGGCGAAGCGCTGGGACTCGACTGGGCGCAGACGCTGGCCGCGCACATGAGCCCGAGCGATCCGTGGGAACGGCTGCTCGTCAACAGCCTGGCGCGCGATTTCCAGCAGATGCGGCTCGGTTTCCTCGCGGGGCTTTCGGGCACGGATCTCGACACGGCGGTGACCGCGTGGCTTGACGACCAGGCGCCGCGCGTCGCGCAGTTCCGCACGACGGTCGACCGCGCGCGGACGATTCCCAATCCGAATGGCGCGATGCTGTCGCACATTGCGGGACAGGCGCGCGGGCTCCTGGCGCGCTGATGCCGTTCCAGCCGCGCGTCGCGCTCCTGACCCCCGGCGCCGACTATGGCGAGCACTGGCATCCGGCGCTCGCCCGCAAGACCGGCGCATTGACCGCGGCGGGGCTTGCGGTCGAGACGCGGGCGTGGACCGATCCCGGCGACCTTGCGGGCTTCGACCTCGTGCTGCCGCTGCTCGCATGGGGCTATCCGCGGGCGGCGGCGCGCTGGTACGCACTGCTCGACCGGCTCGAGGCCGACGCGCTGAACGTGGTCAACCCGGTCGCCGTGCTCCGCTGGAACAGCGACAAGGCCTATCTGTCCGAACTTGCGGCAAAGGGCGTCGCGGTGGTGCCGACGATCGAGGTCGCGGCGCTCGACGAGGCGGCGCTCGCCGCCGCGCGCGCGGCATTCGGGACGGACGAGGTCGTGATCAAGCCCGCGATCTCGGCGGGCTCGGACGGCACGCACCGCCTTGCCGCCGGCGCCGGGGTCCCGGCCGACGCGCTGGACCAGCGGCGGCTGGTGCAGCCCTTCATGCCGGGAATCGTCGCCGCGGGCGAATATTCGCTGTTCTTCTTTGGCGGCCGCTACAGCCACGCGATCGTCAAGCGCCCGGCCGCGGGCGACTTTCGCGTCCAGCCGCAGTTCGGCGGGCGCGAAGAGCCGTGGGACGCCAGCGTCGCCGCACGCGATCTTGCCGCCGCGGCGCTCGCCGCGGCGCCGGCGCCGCCTGCCTATGCCCGCGTCGACATGGTCGCGGGCACGCACGGTCTGGCGATCATGGAACTCGAGCTGATCGAACCGCAACTCTTCCTGCATATGGCGCCCGACGGCGGCGCGGCCTTCGCCCGGGCAGTCTATCCGTCCTA
>CAZSMB010000045.1:0-12951 GCA_964607625.1 uncultured Sphingopyxis sp.
TGACAGGTGAAAACGCCCGCCGGGCGTGGACGAAAAGTTGCGATAGAGGGTTAAAGCGCTGGCAGGATCTGCCGTTAGGGCAGAGCATGCACGCCATGCCCTTTGTCGCCGCCCCGATGCTGCTTGCCGCCGCGACGCCCGCCGTCGCGCCCGCGCCGACGCCGCAGGCGAGCGCGGTCGGGATCGCCCGCGCGCGGATTATCGCGCCAGCCGAAATTCGCCGGGTCGACGGCCGGCTGCAGATACGCAGCGGCAACGCGAAATCCCCGAAGCAGGTCCATCGCACCCTGCGTCGCGACGGTGGCGAGACCGCGGACTTCTATTGAGCCGCGGGGGGGGCGCCGACCGCGCCCGCTCCGCTTCGCCGCCTTGCTCCGGCGGCGCGGCACCCCAATCGTTCCCTAAATGTTCTAGACATGGCGGGGCGGCGTAACCATAATCGTCCCGACCGCGAAACCGAATCGTCGCCGGGGGATTGTTCCAGCATGGCCAGCCGAACCGAGATGCCACCGACAGATGCCGCTTCCGATCCGGTCTCCGGCCTGGCCCAGCGCTTTGCCGCGCTGCGCCGCCTGTCGGCCGATCTCGCGGCACCGCTGTCCGACGCCGACGCCAGCGCGCAGTCGATGGAGGATGCCTCGCCCGCCAAATGGCACCTCGCGCACACCACCTGGTTTTTCGAAACCTTCGTCCTGCGCGATCATGTCGCGCGATACCGGCTGTACGACGACCGTTTCCCCTATTTGTTCAACAGCTATTACGAGGCCGAGGGACCACGCCACGCGCGGCCGCGCCGCGGGCTTCTGACGCGCCCGTCGCTCGCCGAGGTGCTGCGCTGGCGCGAGCATGTCGACGCTGCGGTGCTGGATGCGCTGCCTCGCCTGTCGCCCGCGGCGCTCGGCCTCGTCGAACTGGGCATCCATCACGAGCAACAGCACCAGGAACTGCTGCTCACCGACATCAAGCATCTCTTCGCGCAGAACCCGCTGGGTCCGGCGATGTGGGACGGCGAAGATGCAATCGCGAGTGAAGTTGCCCGGATTTCCGCGGATGAAATGCGATGGATCGGTGGACCGGAAGGCGTGGTTTCGGTCGGCCATGCCGCCGATGGCTTCGGCTTCGACTGCGAAGGGCCGCGCCACCCGGTGCTGCTGGCCCCGCATGCGCTCGCGCATCGCCCGGTGACCAACGGCGAGTGGCGGGAATTCATCGCCGATGGCGGCTATCGGACTCCGTCGCTCTGGCTCAGCGACGGCTGGGCCTGGGTCCAGGCGAACGCGATTGAAGCCCCGGCCTATTGGCGGGACGACCGATATTTCACCCTGTCGGGCTGGCGCGATATCGACCCCGCCGCCTCGGTCGCCCACATCGGCTTTTACGAAGCCGACGCCTTCGCCAGCTGGGCCGGCGCGCGCCTCCCCACCGAGTTCGAATGGGAAGCCGCCGCAGCGCCGCTCGATCCCGCGAGCGGCGACCAGCTCGACGTCGCCGGCCCCGTCCAGCCCGCGGCGGCGGCCGCGGCGGGCGACGCCGCGCTGCACAATATGTTCGGCAGCGTATGGGAATGGACGGGCAGCGCCTATCGACCCTATCCGGGCTTTCGCGCCGCGCCGGGGGCGGTCGGCGAATATAACGGCAAGTTCATGAGCGGCCAGTCGGTGCTGCGCGGCGGTAGCGTGGCGACCCCGCGCGGCCACATGCGCGCGTCCTACCGCAATTTCTTCTATCCCCATCAGCGCTGGCAATTCACCGGCCTGCGCCTCGCGAAGGATCTGTGATATGGGCGTTGTCAGGCAACTTAAACAGGTCGACGCCGACGATGCGGGCATCGACATCGCCTTTCGCGCCGACGTCCACGCCGGCCTGTCACAAACCCAGAAAGCGATCCCGGCACGCTGGTTCTACGACGCAACGGGGTCGGCGTTGTTCGAAGACATTACCGCGTTGCCCGAATATTATCCGACGCGCAGCGAAACCGACCTGCTCAAACGCCATGCCGCCGATCTGGCGCAGGCGATCGGGCCCGGCCGCGCGGTGGTGGAACTCGGGTCGGGCAGCTCGACCAAGACCCCGCTTCTGCTCGACGCAATTGGACCTGCCGCCTATGTCCCCGTCGACATTTCCGGCGACTTCCTGCGCGAGAGCGCCGAACAGCTTGCCGGTCGTTTCGCCGGGCTGCCGGTCTATCCCGTCGAGGCCGATTTCACCCAGCCGGTGCAATTGCCACGCGAGATCTGCCCCTTGCCCAAGCTCGGTTTTTTCCCGGGGTCGACCATCGGCAACATGGTCGCGCGCACCGCGATCGACCTGTTGCGCAACTGGCGAAAGGCGCTCGGCGAGGGTGCGCTGCTGCTGATCGGTATCGACCGGATCAAGGATCGCGAGACGCTGATCGCCGCCTATGATGATCCCGCCGGGGTCACCGCCGCGTTCAATCTCAACCTGCTCGACCGCATAAACCGCGAACTTGGCGGCAACATTCCGGTAGAGAATTTCACCCATCGCGCGGCGTGGAACGATGTCCATGCGCGGATCGAAATGCACCTGGTCGCGGCTTGCGACATGGATTTCACGATCGACGGTCGTCCCTATCGGATGACGAAGGGTGAGACGATACACAGTGAAAACAGCCACAAATATGGCCCGCGTGACGCCAGCCTGCTGCTGCGTGCCGGCGGCTGGACCCCGGTCGCGAGCTGGGACGATGCCGATCCGGCCTTTGCGCTGATCCTCGCCGAAGCGACCGAATTCCGCTCCGCCCCTTGACGGATAGCCGACTTTTTCCGACTGGCGTCGGAAACCGAGAGGAGCAGCTATGATCGTCGGCGTTATCGGAGCAGGGCAAATGGGTGCGGGGATCGCGCAGGTCTCCGCGGGCGCGGGGCACGACGTTCTTCTTGCCGACATCGATCTTGCGCGCGCCGAAGCGGGCAAGGCGGGCATTGCCAAGGCGCTCGGACGCCTCGTGGCCAAGGAAAAGATGGATCAGGGCGCCGCCGACGCGCTGCTCGGCCGAATTGCTCCGATCGCCGATCACGCCGACTTCGCCTCCGCCGATCTGGTAGTCGAGGCCGCGACCGAGCGTGAAGAGATCAAGCGCGCCATCTTCGAAAGCGTCGGCAAGCATCTTTCCGATACCGCGATCCTTGCGAGCAACACCAGTTCGATCCCCATCACCCGGCTGGCCCAGGCGGCGCCCGATCCGGCGCGTTTCATCGGCGTCCATTTCTTCAATCCCGTCCCGGTGATGGGGCTGATCGAACTGATCCGCGGGCTTGCGACGAGCGACGAAACGCTGTCGGCGGTCGAGGCCTATGGACGCGGGCTCGGCAAGCAGATCGTCCACGCCAACGACGCACCGGGCTTCATCGTCAACCGCGTGCTGATGCCGCTGATCAACGAAGCGATCTTCGCGCTCGGCGAAGGCGTGGCAACAATGCAGGATATCGACGCCGGCTGCCGGCTCGGCCTCAATCACCCGATGGGGCCGATCACGCTCGCCGATTTCATCGGGCTCGACACGTGCCTCGAAATCATCCGCGTGCTGCAAAGCGGCACCGGCGATCCCAAATTCCGTCCGGCGCCGCTGCTCGTCCAATATGTCGAGGCCGGCTGGGTCGGCAAGAAGGCCGGACGCGGCTTTTATGACTGGACGGGGCCGGAGCCCGTGCCGACGCGGTGAACAGTTGGGGGAGCCGGATCGGAAGTTGCGCGTTGACCCTCCAAGGTCAGGACTCGAAGGCAGCAACGGAGGACGTGGCGACATGCGGAACATCATAGTGGGGAGCATGGCCGTCCTCGCGCTTGGCATGGTCGCGCCGGCCGCGGCACAGCAAGGTGCGCCAGAGGATTCGACCCTGAAAAAGACCGGCGATTCGGTGACCGAGCCGTTCGATGGCAAGGAAGTCCCCGAGAAGCTTTTGGCGATCGAAGACGCGCCCTATTCGCTCGCAGGCCTGCGCAAATGCGCTGCGATCATTCGAGAGGTCGAAGAACTGAACGCCGTCCTCGGTGCCGACGTCAATGAACAGGTGGACAAGAGTCTGGCGAAAAAGCGCGAGGAAACCGCAGGCCGCGTCGCGGGGACTGTGGCCGGATCGGTCATCCCCTTTGGCGGGCTGATCGGCGAGCTGACCGGTGCCAATGCCGAACGACGGCGCTATGCCGCCGCGGTCTATGCGGGTACCGTGCGACGCGGGTTTCTGAAAGGCGTCGGGCTGGAACGCGGATGCAAGGCGCCGGCACGGCCCTGACGCGGCGCAAAGGGAGGGGTGATGGAGGTCGAAAACATCCGTCCGTTCGAGGTGGCGGTTCCACAGGCCGATCTCGACGACTTGAAGCAACGGATCGCATCCGCCCGCTGGCCCGAAAAGGAAACGGTCGACGATTGGGACCAGGGGGTCCCGCTTGCCTATGCGCAGGAACTCGCCGCATGGTGGCGCGATCATTATGACTGGCGCCGCATCGAAGCGCGGCTGAACGGATTTCCCAATTTCCTGGCGACGATCGACGGGCTCGACATTCACTTTCTGCACATCCGGTCACCCAATCCCGACGCGCGGCCGCTGATCCTCACCCACGGCTGGCCGGGCTCGGTGTTCGAATTCCTCGATGTGATCGAACCGCTGTCGGCCGACTTCCACCTCGTGATCCCCTCGCTCCTCGGTTACGGCTTCTCAGGCAAGCCGGCGCAAGCCAAATGGAGCGTCGAACATATCGCCGATGCTTGGAACGCGCTGATGCTGGCACTCGGCTACGATCGCTATTTTGCGCAAGGGGGCGACTGGGGCAGCGCCGTCACCTGCGCCATCGGTGTCGCGCACGGCGATCATTGCGCAGGCATCCACGTCAACATGGTCGTCGGCGCGCCGCCGCCGGAAATGCTTGCCGATCTCAGCGATATCGAACAGGCCTATCTCGCGCGATTTGGCTGGTATCAGTCGAAAGACAGCGGCTATTCGACGCAGCAGGCGACGCGACCGCAGACGATCGGCTATGCGCTGACCGACTCGCCGGTCGGCCAAATGGCCTGGATCGTCGAGAAATTTCATGGCTGGACCGATTGCGGACATGAGCCCGGCGGCCAGTCGGTCGGCGGACACCCGGAAAAGGCCCTGTCGCGCGAAGCGATGCTCGACGCGGTCACCCTGTATTGGCTGACCGCGAGCGCCGCCTCGTCGGCCCGCCTCTATTGGCACAGCTTCCGCACCTTCGTCGCCGGCGAGATCGACATACCCACCGCATGCAGCTTGTTCCCGAACGAAATCATGCGCCTGTCGCGCCGGTGGGCCGACAAACGCTATCGCAATATCGTCTATTGGAACGAGGCGGATCGCGGCGGCCATTTCGCCGCATGGGAAGTGCCCGAACTGTTCGTCGCCGAACTGCGCGCCGGGTTCGCGTCCATGGCGCTCTGACGTCGCGGCTTCAGGGCGCGGCGATCGTCAACGGCGTGGTGAACGACAGCATCAACCCGGCGAGCGCCGCCGACATCAGGTTGGACAGGCTGCCGGCGAGCAGGGCCTTAAGGCCGAGCCGCGCGATCATCGGACGCTGGTTCGGGGCAAGCCCCCCGGTGACCGCCATCTGGATTGCGATCGAGCTGAAATTGGCGAAGCCGCACAAGGCAAAGGTCGCAATCGCAACGGAAATCTCCGAAAAGCCGGCCTGCTCCTTGCCGAGGTCGATGAACGCCACGAATTCGTTGAGCACAATCTTGGTCCCGAACAGCCCGCCGACATCGGCGCTCTCGTTCCACGGCACGCCCATCAGCCACATGACGGGGCGAAAGATCGTGCCGATGATCGCCTGAAACGACAGATCGGGATAGCCGAACCAGCCGCCAATCCCCGAGAGCAGGCCGTTGGCGAGTGCCACCAGCGCGACGAAGGCGAGCACCATCGCGCCGACCGCGACCGCCAGCTTGACGCCGGTCTGGGCCCCCTGCGCCGCCGCCATGATGATATTCGCCGGCTTTTCTTCGTCATGCGTCGCCTCTGGCATGATCACTGGTTCGATTCCCAGCTCCTTGGGATCGTCGGGCATGATGATCTTTGCCATCAGGATGCCGCCGGGCGCCGACATGAAGCTCGCCGCGAGCAGATAAGGAAGGAGCTGCGACCCGATCATGCTCGCATAGGCGCCGAGGATCGTCCCGGCGACCCCCGCCATGCCGACGGTCATCACGGTAAAGAGCTGCGAGGGGGTAAGGCTGGCAAGATAGGGGCGGATGACGAGCGGGCTTTCGCTCTGCCCGACGAAAATATTCGCCGCCGCGCCAAGGCTTTCGACCTTGGTGATGCCGGTGACCTTCTGGATCGCGCCGCCGACCCATTTGATCACCAGCTGCATTATGCCGAGATAATAGAGGATCGAGATCAGCGAGGCGAAAAAGATGATCACGGGCAGCGCCGCGATCGCAAAGCTGTTCGCCCCCATTTCGGGCGAAGCGAGCGGGCCAAAGATGAAATCGGTGCCCGCCTTGGCATAGCCGAGCAGGTTGGTGACGCCGTTCGACATCGCCTGGATGATCGCGCGGCCCCACGGCGTCCCGATCACGAGCAGCGCGAATCCCGCCTGAAGCAGGAAAGCGGCGATGACAACGCGCGGGCGAACCCAGCGACGGTTCGAAGAAAAAAGCAGGGCGATCGCCAGCAATGCGACGATCCCCAGCAAACCGATCAGGCGTTCCATAAAATCCGTGCGTCCCCCGCAAATCCGATAGGCCTGTCTAGCGGCCTTTGACGGCGGGGCAAGGGCCGGGTGGCGCGCGATCGACCCCGTGGCTTGGCGGAACGCTTTTTCTCTGCAATTATCGTTCTCTAAAGGGGGAGAGGGGTATGGCGCACTGGATATTGCTAATCCTGTTTTCGGCGTTGGCGCCGGTCGGCGCCGCGGCCGCCGACGATATGGCGACCCCACCCGTTACGCGCGAGTTTGAGCCGCTCGCGACCGAAGTTTTCGCAAGACTTCCCTTCATCGAGGATGCCGAACTGTCGCCCGACGGAGACCGCATCGCCGGCCTGATCGCCGCCGATGGGGCGCAACAGATCCGCATGATGGACCTGAAGGGAAAGCGCGAAGACGATGTCGCGGTTGCCATCCCGGACCAGACCGAGGTCGCCTGGATACGCTGGGTGGGCAACGACAATATCGTCGTCGGCCTGCATGCGCTGCTTCCGGTCGAAACCGACAATTGGTACATCTCGCGGCTCATCGCGATCAATCGCACCAGCCGCAAGATCACGAAGCTGCTATGGGAACTGAATGGTCAGAATACGGCCGACGTGCTGTGGATACCGAGCGACGGGAGCACCCAGATCCTGGTCGCAGGACAGAACAGCATCTATAATTCGGACGACTTCTGGCCCGCCGTCTATCGCGTCGATGTGACCACCGGTCGCAAGCGGATTGCCGAACGCGGACGCAATTCGGTTCTCGATTGGGGCGCCGACAACCGCGGCGAGGTTCGCTATGCGGTTGGCTATCGCGATTATTCGACCAAGTCGACCCTGCTCTATCGCCCCGAACACGATCATTCATTCAAGTCGGTCGACACCGCGCGGTTGCGCGACGAGGAAGAGCTCGACCTGCCGTTCCATTTTCTGCCCGGCACCGATCACGGCTATATGATCCGCATGGCACCCGACGGGCGCATGGTGGTCGCCGAGGTCGACTTGCTGACCGGGGAGGATGTGCGGACGGTGCATGCCGAGCCCGATGCCGATGTCGAAGGCGTCCTGATGTCACCCGATGGCGCCAGACTGCTCGGCGTCTACGCCTCCGACCGCGAACGTCCGATCCGCTGGATCGATCCGACCATGATCGCGCACCAGAAGGCGCTTGATGCGATGTCGCCCAATGCGACGGCGCGGATCGTGAGTTACAGTGCCGACTTGCAGAAGCTGCTCGTGCGGTTCAGCACCCCCGACAATCCGGGCCTGCTCTTCCACTATGACGCCGGCACCGGAACCGCCACCCGGCTGGCGGCCTATAATGACGAACTGGGCGCCAAGCGCCTGTCGCGCGCCAAATTCGTGACGTATCGCGCGCGCGACGGGCTGGAAATCGAGGGGGTGCTGACGATGCCGCGCGGGCGCGGCAACGCGAATCTGCCGTTCATCGTCCTGCCGCACGGCGGGCCGTGGGGACACGACGAACTGGTCTATGATTATTGGGCGCAATTCCTCGCCGAGCGCGGTTATGCCGTACTCCAGCCCAATTTTCGCGGTTCGACCGGCTATGGCGACGCGTTCCTGAAGGCGGGCCAGGGGCAACTGGGCTATGCGATGCAGGACGATATCTCCGACGGCGTACGCTGGGCCGTGAGGGAAGGCATCGCCGATCCGAAGCGCGTGTGCATCGTCGGAGCCTCCTATGGCGGCTATGCCGCGATGTGGGGCATCGCCAAGGACCCCGACCAATATCGCTGCGCGATCTCCATCGCCGGCGTTTCGAATTTGCGGCGCGAGGTCAACGATTTCGGCGGCAACGTCCGCGAACGCCTCTATCGTGGCCAGTGGGAAAAGATGACGCCCGATTTTGCCGCCGTTTCGCCAATCAACGCGGTCGACCGGATCAAGGCCCCGTTGCTGCTGATCCACGGCAAGAAGGACGTGACGGTCGACGCGGTCCAGTCGGCGAAAATGTATTCGGCGATGACGAAGGCCGGCAAGGACGTCGAATATGTTCCGGTCCCGCTCGCCGACCATTATTTCACCCGCGAGGCCGACCGGCTGACCCTGCTGAAAACGATAGAGGCCTTTCTGCGAAAACATAATCCGCCCGATTGACCGCCATCTTCCCCCGCGCGGCAAAAGCGACTATCGCGCGCCGATGGAAAGCTCGACCCCGCGCGCCGTGGCGCCCTCGCTTTTGCTCTTTGCAATCCTCTATGGCGGCATGGTTCCGCTCGGCGGCTTTTTGGGCGCCAAGCAGGTCGCGCTTGGCCCGCTCGCGGTCGAGGCAGGGATCTTTCCCTTCCTGACGCTGATCGCGATTTCGAGCGGCATCGCCGAATTGCACGGGCGCACCGTGGCCGACCGGCTCGTCCGGCTGGGCTTCATCCCGCTGGTCCTGGCGATCCTGCTCGCGCTGTTCGTGCTGCAATTGCCGACCGACGCGGGGATGTACGAGCCCGCGAAAGAGGCCTTCCCGATCATCGTCGGACAAAGCTGGCGGATGATGGCCGCAGGGATCGTGGCCTATGGCGTTTCGGTCAGCCTCAACGTCTGGATCTTTGCGCGGATGACCGCGAACAACGGACGGCTGCTGCCGCTGCGCGGCTTCATAGCGGCGGCGCTCAGCCAGATCGTGGACACGCTGATCTTCATCACCATCAGCTTCTATGGCGTGCGCCCGATCGCCGACCTGATGCTGGGCCAGATGATCGCCAAGGTGGTGCTATCGGCGGTGATGGTGCCGCTGCTCGCGATGGCTGTCGTCGCGATCGGACGCCGGCTCGACGGCACCGCGCCCCAAGGAGCTGCCGCATGACCCAGGCCCCCGATCCTTCGAAGATGCCCGACCTGCTGGCCAAGGCCGAAACGCTCGTCGAGGCGCTGCCCTATCTGCAGCGGTATGCGGGCGAAACCTTCGTCATCAAATATGGCGGCCACGCGATGGGCGACCCGGAGGCGCAGCGCGACTTCGCGGAGGATGTCGTGCTGCTCAAAGCCGTCGGCATCAACCCCGTCGTGGTCCACGGCGGCGGACCGCAGATCGGATCGATGCTGAAACAGCTCGGGATCGAATCGACGTTCGTCGGCGGGCTGCGCGTCACCGATGCCGCGACCGCGGAGGTCGCCGAAATGGTGCTCGCGGGCAAGATCAACAAGGAAATCGTCGCGTGGATCGCGGGGCTCGGCGGGCGCGCGGTCGGCATTTCGGGCAAGGATGCGAATCTCGTCCTTGCCGAAAAGGTGCACCGCAGCGAGCCCGATCCCAATTCGGGGATCGAGCGCCATGTCGACCTGGGCTTCGTCGGCGAACCGGTCGCGGTCGACCCGACGATCCTGACCAACCTGACCCACGACAATTTCATTCCGGTGGTGGCGCCGGTCGCACTCGGCGCCGACGGTGCGACCTATAATATCAACGCCGACACGATGGCGGGCGCGATCGCGGGCGCTCTCGGCGCCAAACGCTTCTTCCTGCTCACCGACGTCGCGGGGGTGCTCGACAAGTCGGGCACGCTGCTCACCGACCTCGACCGCGCGGGAATCGACGCGCTGAAGGGCGACGGCACGATTACCGGCGGCATGATCCCGAAGGTCGACACCTGCCTTGCGGCGGTCGATACCGGGGTCGAGGCGGCGGTCATCCTCGACGGACGAATTCCGCACGCGATGCTCCTCGAAATTTTCACCGCGAGGGGTGCAGGCACGCTCATTCACCGCTAAAGCATCAGCGACCCGACGAATGCTGGCCGGAGATTATTGTGTATCTGATGTTTCTTCAAATCCTGTCGATCATCCTCAACGTGCTGTGGTGGATCATCATCGTTCAGGCGGTGATGTCGTGGCTGATCGCGTTCAACGTCATCAACACCCACAATGATTTCGTCGGCCAGCTGTGGTATGTGCTGGAGCGGATCACCGAGCCGCTCTATCGGCCTTTCCGGCGCATCATGCCCGATTTCGGCGGCATCGACCTGACGCCGATGATCGTGCTGATCCTGATCATCATCATCCAGGGGCCGGTTCTGTCCTATCTCTATCGGCTCGGCATGAACGCCGGGGCGCTCTGACCATGACGGCGGGGGCGCATGTCATCGACGGCAAGGCGTTCGCCGCCGGCCTGCGGGCGCGCATCGCCGATGCGGTGCCCGCGTTCGAAACCGCGACTGGGCGCGTGCCGGGGCTCGCGGTCGTCCTCGTCGGCGACGATCCCGCGAGCGCGGTCTATGTCGGATCGAAGGGCAAGGCGACGATCGCCGCCGGCATGGCGAGCTTCGAGCATCGCCTGCCCGCCGCCGCGACGCAAGACGAGGTCGAGCGGTTGCTCGCGCGACTCAACGCCGACGACCGGGTCGACGGCATCCTGCTCCAACTCCCCCTGCCCGCGCATCTCGACGAACAGGCGGCGGTCGCGACGATCGATCCCGACAAGGATGTCGATGGGCTGACCCCGGTCAGCGCAGGACGCCTGGCGCTCGGCATCCCCGGCCTGGTCCCCTGCACCCCCTTCGGCTGCCTGATGCTGCTGGAAGACCGGCTCGGCGACCTGTCGGGCAAGGACGCGATCGTCGTCGGGCGGTCGATCCTTGTCGGCAAGCCGATGGCACAGCTGTTGCTCGGCGCCAATTGTACGGTGACGATGGCGCACAGCCGCACCAGGGACCTGCCGGATCTGGTGCGACGCGCCGATATCGTGGTCGCCGCGGTCGGGCGCGCCGAAATGGTCAAGGGCGACTGGATCAAGCCGGGCGCGATCGTGATCGATGTCGGCATCAACCGCCTCGCGCCCGCCGGAGGGGAAGCGAAGGGCCGCCTCGTCGGCGACGTCGCCTATGCCGAAGCGGCGGCGGTGGCGGAGGCGATTACTCCCGTCCCCGGCGGCGTCGGTCCGATGACGATCGCCTGCCTGCTTCGCAATACGCTGGTCGCGGCGCATCGCCGCGCGGGCCTGCCCGATCCGGAGGGTTTCTGATGCGCCGCCTTCTGCTTGCCGCCGCTGTCGCGACGCTGATCGCCGGCTGTTCGGGGTCATCGCCCCGCGGCGACCTCTACAATCGTCCGCTGGCCGCGAACCCGAGCGCCTATGTCGCTGCCGAGATCGCCTTCGCGCGGCTCGCGCAGGACAAGGGCCAATGGACCGCCTTTCGGGAAACCGCAGCGGATGACGCCGTGATGTTCGTGCCGCAGCGTGTGCTGGCGCAGACCTGGCTGAAGGGCAAACCCGATCCCGCGCAGGCTGTGGCTTGGCAGCCGCACGCGGTCTATATCAGCTGCGACGGCAACAGCGGGGCCACCACCGGTGCGTGGCAGAAAGGGCCGGCGACCGGCTATTTCACGACCGTCTGGCGTCGCGACCCGCGCAAGGGCGACATGCGCTGGGTGCTCGATCATGGCGCCGACCTGACCACGCCCCGGGACGCGCCCGATTTCATCTCGACGAAGCAGGCGTCGTGCGGCACGCGCCCCGCCGCCGCAGTGACCGCCGCGGGCGAGGGTGAGGATATGCAGGTCGGCCTGTCGGGCGACCAGACGCTCAGCTGGACCTCCATCGTCCGGTCCGACGGCTCGCGCCGCATCACGGTGCGAATGTGGGACGGCAGCGCGATGGTGCCCGTCATCGACGACCAGGTGGCGGCGCCGGGGCAATGATCGACCTTTTCATCTCGGCCTTCGTCACGCTGTTCGTCGTGATCGATCCGCCCGGATGCGCCCCGATCTATGCCAGCCTGACCGCCGACGCGAGCGCGGCGCAGCGCCGTTCGATGGCGGTGCGCGCGATCGTCATCGCGGGCGCGATCCTGATCTTTTTCGCGATGTTCGGCGAAGCGCTGCTGAGCTTTCTCCACATCGACCTCGACAGCTTTCGCGTCGCGGGCGGGATCATGCTGTTCATCATCGCGATCGACATGGTGTTCGAAAAGCGCACCGAGCGCCGCGAACAACGCGCCGAAAAGGTGATCGCGACGCCCGAGATCGAGGATGTCTCGGTATTCCCCATGGCGATGCCGATGCTCGCCGGGCCGGGTTCGATCGCTTCGGTGATGCTGCTCGTGGCGCAGAACAACGGTATCGAGCGCGCCCTGGTGATCTTTGCCGCGCTGCTGCTCGTGCTCATCCTGACGCTGGCCGCCCTGCTCGCCGCCGGGCCGATGATGCGGCTGATCGGCACAAAGGGCGAGGCGGTGATCACGCGGCTTCTGGGCGTCCTGCTCGCCGCGCTGGCCGCGCAATTCGTGATCGACGGGCTCAAGGCGAGCTTTCCGACGCTGGGATA
>CAZSMB010000045.1:13051-19662 GCA_964607625.1 uncultured Sphingopyxis sp.
GAGCGCAAAAGAAAGGGGGCCGGAAGCCCCCTTTCCCTTGACCGCTGCCCTGATCGATCACTCGATGGGCGGAACCGGTTGCGGCGGCGCATCGCTGTCCTCTTCGTGCACTTCGACGAGACCGCGTCCGACATGGCTCTTGCGATATCCGTAGAGGAAATAGACGACGAGCCCGATGCCGCCCCAGACGGGGAGAACCATCTTCGATTCGAACGGCAGGTTCGCATAGAGCCCGACGGTGCCGACGATCGCGAGCGGCGCGACGACCCACACGAGCGGGGTGCGGAACGGCCGATGGCGATTCGGCTGGGTCCGGCGCAGGATCAGCACCGCGATTGCGACCATGAAGAAGGCGAAGAGCGTCCCCGAATTCGAAATGTCCGCGAGCTGGCCCACGGGCAGGAAAGCCGCAAAGAAGGCGACCGCCACGCCGGTGATCATCGTCACGACGTGCGGCGTTTTCCACTTGGGGTGGATCGTCGCCAGCTTTTCGGGCAGCAGGCCGTCGCGCGCCATCACGAAGAAGATGCGCGTCTGACCGAACAGCATGATCAGGATGACCGACGGCAGCGCCAGGAAAGCCGCGACGCCGATCAGGTCGCCGACGCGTTCCCAGCCGATGACGCGCAACACATGGGCAAGAGCTTCACGCGAACAGACGAGCGGTTCGCGGCCGGCGTCGATCAGCGCCTGACATTGCGCAGCCAGCGCCGGCGTGCCGGGCTGGAGCACTTCGCCGGCGGGGCCGGCAACCGGCTGGGCACCGACGGTGCCGATCGCGCCGGCGGCGACGAGCAGGTAGAAGACGGTGCAGATCGCGAGGCTGCCGATCAGCCCGATCGGCACGTTGCGCTGGGGATTCTTGGTTTCCTCTGCGGCGGTCGAAACCGCGTCGAAGCCGACATAGGCGAAAAAGATCGACGCCGCGGCACCGATCACGCCCAGCCCCGAACCATTGCCGTTACCGGTCCAGCCGTTGGGCATGAAGGGTTCGAACTCGGCACCCTTGATCACCGGCAGCGTCAGCGCGATGAACACGGTGAGCGCGGTGACCTTGATCGCCACCAGCACGGCGTTGACGCGCGCGCTTTCGGTCGTGCCGATCATCAGCAGGCCGGTAATCAGCAGCGCGATGACGAGCGCCGGCAGGTTGACAATGCCGCCGGCATAGGGGCCGACGATCAGCGCATGGGGTAATTCGATCCCCCAACTCTGCAACAGGCCGACGAAATATCCCGACCAGCCGACCGACACGGCGCTGGCCGCGACGGCATATTCGAGGATCAGCGCCCAGCCGACCATCCAGGCGAGCAATTCGCCCATCACCGCATAGGTATAGGTATAGGCCGAGCCCGACACCGGGACCATCGACGCGATCTCGGAATAGCAGAGCGCCGCAACGGCGCAGACGAGCCCGGCGACCACGAAGCTCCACATCATGCCGGGGCCGGCCTTTTGCGCGGCTTCGGCGGTCAGGACGAAAATGCCCGTCCCGATGATGGCGCCGACCCCGAGCAGGGTGAGCTGGATCGGCCCGAGCGTGCGGGCGAGCGATTTCTTCTGGGCCGTGGCCAAGATGGCGTCGAGTGGTTTGACGCGACCAAATATCATGCGAATGTCCCCTTGTCGGGACGCCGGGAGGGCGCCCGTCTCCTGGCGGGACAGACTAGCCGCTCCTTCGGTCAGCGCAACTTAATTTCAGCCGTGTGACACGCGGTCTATCGCACGGTGAAACGGATGCGGTCGATCGTCCGCCCGCCGGGGTCGACGAGCGCGAGGATATGACTGCCCGGGCGCGGCACGATCTGAAGGCCCGCGCCGGCATCGCCGAGCGGCCGTTTGTCGAGGAGCAGGCGATGCCCGGCGACCGCGCCGCTGACCGCGACGCCGAGCCGTTGGCGATCGGCCGGAATGTCGGGATCGATCGCATAGACGCTGCCGCTGACCGGGCTGGTGATGCGCGGGCGGCGCGCGGCTTCGGGCGCCGCGGCCATTTCGGCCTGCGCGGTGCCGGAAAGGAAATATTCGCGCCGCGGCGGTTCGCGCGTGCCGGGCAGCGCGATCCGCCGGACCTCGACGTCCGCCGGCATCGCGGGCGGCTTGCCCGGATGCCCCTCGTGCAGCGCCATCATCACATCGCGCCACACCGGCGCCGCGCCCGAGGTGCCCGAGACCGCGTGCATCGAATCACCCTCGAGATTGCCGACCCACACCGCGACGGTGTAGCGGTCGGAAAAGCCGATGCACCAATTGTCGCGCATCCCCTTTGACGTGCCGGTCTTTGCCGCCGCCCAGAACGGCAGGCGCAGCGCGCTGTCGGCGCCGAAGGCGTCGGTGCGCGCGGTGGCGTCGGAGAGGATGTCGCCGACGATGAAGGCGGCGCCGGGGCTGACGACCTGGCGCGGATGTTGCCGAACGTGCCGCGTAGCGACAAAGCTCACAGGGGACCATTTCCCTAGGTTCGCCAATGTTCTGAATGCGTTAGCTTGTTCGACGAGCGAAACTTCGGCCGAGCCGAGCGCGAGGCTGAAGCCGTAATAGTCGCCGTCCTCGACGAGCCCGTGGTAGCCGAGCGCCCAGAGGCGGTCGCGGAATTGCTGGACATCGTCGAGAACAAGGGTGCGCACCGCGGGGACGTTGAGCGAGCTGGCGAGCGCCTTGCGCACCGTCACCGGCCCCTTGAAGCTGTGGTCGTAATTCTTGGGCACATAGAGGCCCGAGGCGGTGTCGAGTTGCACCGGGCTGTCGTCGAGGATCGACGCGGCGGTCAGCCAGCGCTTTTCGATCACCTGCGCATAGAGATGCGGCTTGAGCGTCGAACCCGCCTGTCGCCGCGCGCTCGCGCCGTCGACCGCGGCGGCGGTCGAGCCGAGCCCGACCCCGCCGACATAGGCGAGCACGTCGCCGGTCCGGTTGTCGAGAACGACGACCGCGCCGTCGCGCACGCGCTCCGCGCCGAGCCCCTTGAGCTGGCGCCGCATCGCCGCGATCGCGATGCGCTGTGCGCGCCGGTCGATCGTCGTCGTGACGCGCTTCCCCGGCTTGTCGAGCAGGCGGATCGCGAGGTGCGGGGCGAGCGCGGGGTCGAGCCGTGCCGCGCGCTCACCCGAAACGAGGGTCGCGGCGGCGGCGTCGATCGCACTGCAATCGGCCGTCCCGGCGATGCGGCAGGCGCGCGTGCCGAGCGCCTTCGCGCCTGCCGACGGATCGGGCAGCAGCCCGGCGAAAAGCGCGGCGTCGGTGCGGGTCATGTCGGCAGGGCGCTTGCCGAACAGGCTGTTCGCCCCGGCGCCGATCCCCTGCGCCTCGCCGCGCAACGGCACGAGGTTCAGATAGGCCTCGAGGATCTGGGCGCGGCTCCAGCGCGACGCGAGCGCCTGTCCGGCGCGCATCTGGCGAATCTTGGCGAGCCAGTCGCGCCGCCCCGGCTGCGCGATGTCGGGCGACAGGAATCCCGCGAGCTGCATCGCGAGCGTCGAGGCGCCGCGCGAGGGGCCGCCGGTCCAGCGCGCGCGCAACGCGGCGGCGATCGCGAGCCAGTCGACCCCGCCGTGCGACCAGAAGCGCCGGTCCTCCGATCGGACGACGGCCGCGCGCACCGCGGGGCTGACATCCTTCAGCGGCACCCATGCGAGGCGACGCCGCTGGAAATCGACGCGCTCGGTATCGAGCAGCCGCCCGTCGCGATCATAGAGCCACGCCTCGCTGGGCTGCCACGCGGCGCGCGCGTCGGCATAGGCAGGCATCGCGGGCGGACGCGTGACGAGGTGCGCCGCGGTGACGAGGATCAGCGCCGCGAGCGCCGCCCAGGCGAAGGCGTCGAAGAGGCGGCGTTCGGGGGGAGTGTATGATGTGATTCGGAACCATCTCGATCTGCGCCGCTTTCTTAAGCCCCTCCTCTTCAGAGGAGGGATTTGGGGTGGTGGCGCGCGACAGCGCGCAAGACGCCCTTGCACCACCCCGCTGCGACTAACGCGCGAAGCGCGCAAGTCTCGCTGCCCCTCCTCTGAAGAGGAGGGGCGGGTTTATTCCGCCGATCCCGCGACGGCCATCGGCCCATTAGGCCACTGGCCGCGGATCGCGGGCGAGTACATTGCCTCGACGCGCGTCGGCGGCAGGGTGAAGCGGCCCGAGCCGTTCAGCCGCACGACATATTCGACCGCGTGGGTGCCCGCGGGCATCCAGCCGAAATAGCCGCGCCAGCTGTCCTTGCGGCGCTCGACATAGCTGGGCTGCCAGCCCTCGCCCCCCGCCTGGTCGGCGAGCATTTGCGACTGGCCGCCGAGGTTGCCGACGATCATCGCGCCGGGCGGGATCGGGTCGTTGACGACGACCCAGGTGCGGCCCGCGCTCGCGGTGACCTCTATCCGCACCTTGACCACGTCGCCGCGCACCAGCCGCCTGGGATTGGCCGCCTTGACGATGCTCATCGTCCGCTTGATCCGGTAGCCGGCGTTCAGCGGTTCTGTCAGCGGCACCGCGGCCTTGACGCTGACCGTCGCCCACGGCGACCCGCCGCCGTCGTGGCGCAGGCTCAGCGGTCCCGCGACCAGCGGCACGCGCAGCGGCTGGGCGTCAGCGCGCAGGGGCCAGGATTGTGCCGCGCTGCCGCCGGCGAGCGACACGCGGGTCGTGCCGGTGATCGCGCTCGCCGGATAGAGATCGGCGAAGCGGCGCACCACCGTTGCCCCCCAGGCATTCGCCGGGGTGGTGTCCCAGTGACCGCGACGCTGGCGCTGCGCGACGCCGGTCATCAGCCGTCCGGCGTCATCCTGCCAGCCGTCCCGGCCGAGCACCGCGTCGAGCGTCTTGATCGCCATCTCGTCGCCGCTCGCCATCATCCACCAGGGCGCGTTAGCGTCATCGACGAGGTCGAGCCGTGTGCCTTCGTAGACGAGCCGCTTGCGAAGCTCCGCCTCGGCCGCGGCGCGCAGGCGCGGCGCATTCCGGACCCCCGGGGTCGCGTCGATCGCGACGAGCCAGTCGGCGAGCGTGCCCGTCGTCATGTCCTGGGGCGCCATGTCGACCGCCGCCATCAGCTGTGCGCTCGACGCCTTGTTGCGCGCGAGCGCGGCGAGTGCGGCGATGCGGACCGGGCGGATGTCGTATGGGCCATAGCCCTTGCGGGTCAGCCGTCCCTCGACGAGCGCCTGGAGCGCGGCGATCATCTTTGCCCTGGACGCCTCGGGGATCGCAAAGCCGTTCGCCGCGGTGATCGCGAGGACATAGGCGGTGAGTTCGGGCGAGCCCTGCAAGCGCTCGCTCGGCCAGTAGCGAAGCAGCCCGTCGTCATCGAGATAGGTCGGCATCGCGCCCGCGAGCGCCTGCCACTTGCCGAGATCGCCGAGTGCGATCGCGCGCGAGGTCGCCTGCTCGAAACAATCGTAGGGATAGGCCGTCATATAAGCGCGCACCCCCGCGAGCGGCGGCGCGAGCGTGTCCGACAATGCGATATCGACATATCCGCCGGGAAGCGCGCCCGCGGGCGGCGCGATCGGCAGGCCGGTGTCGGCACCGGCGCCGGCGCCGACATGGAGCAGGCTGGCGGCCCAGGTTTCGACCGGCACCGCGGGCTCGACCGTCTGGTCGAAGACGAGCCGGTCGCGCTGCTTGCCGTCCTTCGACGCGGCTTCGATCGTCCATTTGAGCGCACCGGCGGTATCGGGCGCGGTCATCGACCAGCTGATCGGCACCGCGCCGCCCGCCGGGATGGTGACGGTGAGCGGCTTTCCGGTGGCGATCGCGGGGCTGAGCGACGGAGTCGCCGTGACCGTCATCGGCTTGTCGGTGCCGTTGCGGAGCGTGAACCGCGCGTCATAGCTGTCGCCGGTGCGGACGATGCCGGGGAGTCCCGCGAAGAGGGCAAGATCCTGCACGGTGCGCACGCTCGCCTCGCCGGTGCCGAAATATTGCGACCCGTCGGTCGCGATCGCGACCAGACGGAAAGCGGAAAGATTGTCGGAGAGCGGGACATCGACCGTGGCACGGCCGCGACTGTCGAGCGCGACATGGCCTTTCCAGAGCAGGACCGGACGGAAATCCTCGCGCGTCAGACCCGAAAGATCGCCGCCGCCACCCCCGCCGGGCTCGAGCGCCTTGCGTCCGTAATGGCGCTTGCCGACGACCTGCATCTGCGCGGTCGAGGTGAGGACGTCGAGCGTGCGATCGCCCATCATCGCGTCGAGCAGTTTCCAGCTTTCGTTGGGTGCAAGCTGGAGCAGCGCCTCGTCGACCGCGACGAAGGCGACGTCGGCGCCGGCCGCGGGCTTGCCGCCCGGCGTCCTGACCTCGATGCTGGCCTTTGCGGTATCGCGCACCGCATAGCTTTCCTTGTCGGTTCCGACCTTGACCGCGAGCTGGTGCCCTTCCCAGCCGACCTTGATCCGCGCGATGCCGAGCCGGTAGCTGGGCTTGGCCAGGTCGACGAGCGCGGTCGGCGGCGCCGCCTCGCTCTTTTCGATCTCGAAACCGACCGCGCGCTTCATCTTGCGGAACCAGCTCTCCTGGCCGGTCACGCGCCCGCGCACCGCCATCACCGACACATAGACGTCGGGGGCATAGGTGGCGGGCAGCTTGACCTTGACCACCGGATCGGTGCCCGAAAGCGGGGT
>CAZSMB010000046.1:0-4020 GCA_964607625.1 uncultured Sphingopyxis sp.
ATCAGCCCCTCGACGCTGTCGGTGATCACCGCATAGCGATAGAGGGGCGCGAGCGCCTGTTCGTGATTTTCCGGGAAATTCTGGCGGATATAATCGTTGCGCGCGACGCTGATCGGCTGGGTGGTGCCGATCGCCATGCAGGTCGCGTTGGCCGTCTTCACATGCGTGTCGTGGCCGAGCGGCGAGAAGGGCGCGCGGACGATGCGTTCGGAGAAGCCCTTGTTGCCGATCGAGGCGATGTCATAGACGCGAAAGCCGCCCTTGCCCTCGGCTACGAACATATATTCGCCGCGCTGTTGCAGGCAGTTCACCCGGCCGCTCGTGTCCTGGACGATGTTGGCGAATTCCTCGAGCGCGTGGCTTTCGCCCGACCCCTTTTTGTCGAAGGTCTTGCCGCGCACCCAGTTCTTGAGCTCGCGATGGTTCTGTTCGACGTGCAGCTTCCAGTAATCGGGATAGGCATAGCGCTGCAGATAGCTGCCGATCACCGCCTGCGGTTCGTCCCATTCGGTGACGCGCGTCGCCTGGAAACCGTTCTCGAGCCCCGACCAGACGTTCAGCCCGACGAAATTGACGAAATTCGTGCCCATCAGCAGCAGCTGCGACATGATCGCATTATTGTCGTCGGCCGCGGACAGGTGGCAGTCGGTGCACTGCTTGGTTTCCTGCAAGCGCACCGTATGCGGGAAATGCGGCGCGAAGGCCTGGCTCGAAAAGCCCGCGGCGGAGATCGGCGGCTGCTGCACATAGATGCGCTCGCGGTTGATGTTCGTCGACGACAGGATCAGCGCCGAGGATGACCGGATCGGCGCAATGATGCCGCGCGGATTGCCGCCAGCGTCGGGCTCGCCGGGCTTGGTGAGCATGTGCCGGCCGAGCTGGAACATCTCGTCGCGCGCCACTTGCGGGTTATAGGTCGCGAAGTTGCGCGTCTCCTCCCCCTCGAAATGGTGCATGCTGGTCTTCCAGTTCGCCTCGATCGGCAAGTGACAGCCGCCGCAGCTCGTCGTCCACGACAAATGGCAGGTGAAGCAGGCCATGCGGTCGTCGCCGTGCGCGCGATCCGACTTCGCCACGCCCGGCCCCCAGCCGAAGCCGCCGTCGTCGGCGCCCGAGCGCGACATCAGCTTGGCGCGCGCCGCCCTGGCATTGAAATGCGGCCCCGGCGTCACCGCCTGCTTGACCAGGCTGACCTGCCATTCGAGCTTCGGATCGACGATCGAGCGCTGGATCAGCCCGGTGACCTCGCCGTCGTCGCCATATTGAAATTCGAAGCGCCGCCGGCCGTCGGGGTTGCGCAGCAGCGCGAGGTTAGTGCCCTGCGGCCGCGCCGCGACGTTCGAGGTCAAGAGGTTCGGATACGCATCGGCGGTGCCGTGGCAATCCTTGCAGCCGATCTCGACCGCGTTCGCGACCTCGCCCTGGATATAGCCGTTGCCGTGCGCGTCCTGCGCGAAATGGCAGTCGGCACACTGCATCCCCTTTTCGGCGTGGATGTCCATCATATGGACCGCCTTGCCGGGGTTGATCCCCGGCGGCACGAACTTGCCCTCGACCCCGGGCTTTGCGGGATCGGCGCTCGCGAGACACAGCTCGCGCTGCTTGGCGTCGCTGTAGCTCGCGCAGCTCTTGCGCCATTTCTCGGGATCCTTGGGATCGACGATATGCGCGGTGTCGGTGCCATAGGTCGACATGTTGCCGCCCTGGTCGAGCAGATTGCCGTTGCGGTCGCGCTTGAAGATGCCGCGGAAGTTCCAGCCGTGACCGTGATAGTCGGCGAACTGGGTATCCTTGTTGCTGTCGTTGACGTCATAGACGTCGCGCAGAAATTCGACGTCGGACCACAGGCCGCGCGGGCTCGCCCCCTCGGGATTGCGTTCGAGCACCTCGTGGACCTCGGCGGCGCCCGGATAGCGCTGCCGTTTATAGGTCCGTTCATACTCCTCGTCGCTCATCCCCGGCGGGCGCGGCGCGCTGTTCTCCGGCCCGGGCCACATCTGCGGCGCGTCGGATTCATAGTCCCACATCGTGTAGCCGAGGTATGAGTTCAGGAAGATGTTCGGCTGGTGCATGTGGCAGGTCATGCACTGCGCGGTCGGGATCGCGCGGGTGAAGGCGTGGGCGATCGGGTGGCCCGATTCGCTACGCCCCGGCTCTTCGGGATGCGCGGGGTCGATCAGTGCGCCATGCCCTTTGCCATGCCCCGCGCCGCCGCCGTGCGCGCGCTTGCCCGCGATCGTCGGGTCGATCGTCGCGCTCTGGCCGTCGCGGCCAAAGCCCGCGTAGAGCAGGCTGTGCCGCGGCTCGCGGTCGTTGGCATAGACGACATGGCACCCCGCACAGCCCGACTGGCGATAATCGCCGGGCTGGTCGTTGGTCCCCATGAACCACATATAGGGGTCGTTGAGGCGGGTCTTGTGGATGTTGAGGACCGCGATCGCGATGCGCAGCCCGGTGCCGGGACCGCGATTCGATTGCTTGAGGTCGGGGCGGCCGGGCTCCTCGAGCCGCTGGATGCTCCCGGTCGGGTTCGGCAGGCCGATTTCCGAAAATTGCGTGCTGATGTTGCGGCCGCCGCGCTCGAACACGCGGAACACGTCGCTCGGCGGGACGACGTTCCAGCGCGGCAGCGGATAGAGCCGCGCCAGCGCCCCGCGCTTCGTTTCGCTGTCGGTCAATATCTTGTCCGATGGAAAAGCGGGCTTGCACGCCTCCTTATACTCCTCCGCGCTGAGCCGCGACGAGGGCGACAGGATGCAGGCGGCTTCGCCGGTGCGGGTATAGGCCTCACCGAACACATAATTTTTGAAGGGCACGATTCCGTTGTTGTACGCGCCGCCGCCCCACAGCATCGCGCCGGTCGACATCAGTGAACGTTCGGTCGCCTCGATGACCTCGAGGTGGCACGCGCCGCACGCCTCGCGCGCGACCCGATAGTCGCTGGGATTGACGAAGCGGATATATTCGGGCGCTTCCTTGTTGAGCAAAGTATAGCTGCGCTGCGGGTTCGCCGAGCTGTCGTGCCACGCGCCGGGCAACGTCGGTTGCGGATGCGCGCGCTTCATCACCGCCAGGTTGCGCGGGTCGTCATAGCCGAGCGTCGGGTCGCCGAATTCGGCCGCGTCGCCGCCATGACAATCGGTGCAGCCGAGGCGGACCGCCGGGGTCGCGTGCATCGTCGGGCGGTCGGTCCGGACGTGGCAGCTGTAACAGCCCTCCGACTTCGCCATCATGTCGGCCTCGCTCTGCTCGCGCGGCGCGGGCGGGGTGAAGCGATACTCGACCTTGACCGGCTTTTCCTCTTCGGACGCACGGCCGGACTGCCCGCCGAAGGCCAGCGACATCAGGAGGACGGCGAAGAGGGCGAGGAGCTTGCGCGTCATCATCAGAAACTCAGGATCGCATTGGCGAGGATCGACACATAGACGGTGTCGCGGCGCTTGTTTTCGAACAGGTCCCTGAAGCCCTTGCCCGGCACGAGGACCGCGGCGCTGAGGCGCCCGACGACATTCTGCGTCGCTTTCGGCCGCCAGATGCCGGCAACCGACAGGTCCCAGCCGATATCCTTCGGGATCGACCCTTCGCTGCGCAGGACTTGCAGCGTCGCCGTATTCTGGAACCACAGATGATTGGCGTTGCCGCTCACCCGCACCTCGGGCGACAGGTCGAAATCGGCACCGGCGCCGAGCAGGATGGTGCCCGGATTGTTGAAGTTCGACTGCCCCTCCTCCTTCGACGAGCGCAGCGAATTCAGGAGGCCGTTGCGGCCGTTGATCGAAATGACGCGCCCGCCGCCGGCAAAGGGAATCGTCTGGCGAATCCAGTAGCTCGTGTCGGCGCCGGCAAAGATCGGGTTTTCGAAGATCGCGTCGAAGCCGCCCTCGGTATCGTTATAGGGGTCGCCGTCGCCGGTCGCGTAGAGCCCCGACAGGCGGAAGCGCATCCAGTCGTGATCGTAGCTGAGTTCGGCCGCGGCGAGCCCCGCGCGGATCTTCGCGGGCTCGCTGGTGAAGATGCTGT